>CAWUNN010000007.1:0-18050 GCA_963923185.1 uncultured Limnohabitans sp.
AGCAATTCACCCCAGAAGGCATCCAAACAAAGGACAAATTACACACCTTTGACATCATCATCTTTGCCACTGGCTTTGATGCATTCACAGGTTCTTTGCTCAAACCTCTGATCATCGGCAGACAAGGGCTGAGCTTGAAAGAAAAGTGGAAAGACGGTCCCGTCACTCAACTGGGAATTGGGACCTCTGGATTTCCCAATTTGTTTGTGTTGGTCGGACCCGGCAGCCCATCGCTGCTGTCCAACGTGATGGTCTCGATCGAGGAGCAAAGTGATTGGTTTGCGCGCTTGATCCAAGAGATGGATCGAATCGGCGCGGTCGAGTGCGAGGCCACGCCACAAGCCGAAAAAGCTTGGGTCGAGCATGTCAACATGCGTGCCCAAGAAACCTTGTACCCCACCACCTCATCTTTTTACAACGGAGGTGAGGTGGCCGGCAAACCCAGGGTGTTCATGCCCTACTCTGGCGGCGTGCGCGGCTATCGAAGGCTGCTCAACCAATGCGCCAAGAACGGCTACGAGGGGTTTGCACTCAGAGACAAACCGTTGACCCAAGGGGGGCAAGCCATCCATCAAAGGGTTCCAGTCCAAGACATGCCCCCATCGGGCAAGATCGAGTTCAGTGACGCATGAGTTCCAAAACCAAAAACCAGCGATCGCAGCCATTGCCTCAAGTGATCCAGGCGCCGTCCAAATCTGAGCCCAAGCGCCGCGGTCGACCGCCGGTGTTGCACCACACTGGCACCGATGCGATGCCACAGGTCGATGACATCCGTGATGCAGTCGCGCGACTCAAACGCGACCGCATCGTATCGGCTGCAGTCGATCTGTTTTATCGCAATGGTTACGAGAGAACCACATTGGAAGAGGTGGCAGATTCGTTGAACGTGACCAAGCCCTTCATCTATGCTCACTTTGCCTCCAAAGCCGATTTGCTGGCCGAGATTTGCATCCGAGCCATTCGCCACGTGCACGGTGCGTTGAATCAAATTTTGAATGAAGAAGGCTCGCACGCCGATCGACTGCAACGCATCGTGCGTGAATTTTTGACTGCGGTGCTGGACAACCAAGCCCACGCGGTCATCTACAGCCGAGAAGAAACCGAACTCAAGACTGCCGATCGCGATGCCATCAATGGACTGCGTCGATCATTTGATCGTCAATTGGTCGATTTGCTCGAAGCCGGCATGCACGCAGGTGAGTTCACCATCGATGACATCGGCGTGACGGCCTTGGCCATCGGTGGCATCGTCGGTTGGGCCCCGGTGTGGTATCGCCCCAATGGTCGACTGAGCAAAGAAGAGCTGACTCAAAAGCTGGCTGCGTTGGCCTTGAACATGGTCAAAGCCAAGCCACAAGCCGATCGAAAAATCAAAGCCAAACAGAAATGACTTGACAATGAACACCACTTTGTCCCCTACTGAGATGGCGGTTGTCGGTGGCGGCACCATGGGCGTGGGCATCGCCTACGTGCATGCCGCAGCCGGTTGGACGACTTGGGTGGTCGAACCCGACCCAGAGCGAACGACAGGCTTGAAACGCACCATTGAACAAACTTCTCAAGCCGGTGTCCAGCGTGGCAAGTTGACCCCTGAGCGCGCGCAAAGTTTAGTCAATCGCATTCGTGTCGTGAGCCACATCGGACAGCTGCCCCCGGGCCTGCCTTTGGTGATTGAAAGCGTGCCAGAGCGTTTGGATCTGAAACTCAAAGTCCTGAGTGACATCGCCGCATGCAACCCCAGTTTGATCGCCAGCAACACCAGCTCGATGTCGATTGATCAGTTGGCCCATTCAGTCACAGATCCCAGCCGCTTTCTGGGCATGCATTTTTTCAATCCGGTGTGGTCGTTGCAATTGGTCGAACTGGTTCAAGGCGAACTCACCAGTCAGGCCAGCATCGATCTGGCCCGTCAGGTCGCCCAAACCTTGGGCAAACAAACCATTTTGGTCAAAAACGTGCCAGGGTTTGCCACCAGCCGACTGGATTTGATTGCCTCACTAGAGGCCATGCGAATGGTTCAAGACGGTGTCGCCAGCGCACAAGACATTGACCTGGCAGCCACCACGGCCTATCGACACCCGATGGGCCCATTGCGATTGTCGGACGTGGTGGGTTTGGATGTGCGGCTGGACATTGCACGCCAGTTGTCGCAAACACTGGGCGAGCGCTTTGCCCCACCCCAAATCCTGCAAGACATGGTCGCTCGCGGCCATTTGGGCCAAAAGTCAGGTCAGGGTTTTTACAACTGGTCAGATTCAAACTGATTCTTTTTAATCTTTTTATTCATCTCATGTCCAACATCTTCAACTCCACCTTGGTCGACACCGCAGACCATCACCCCATGCTTCGCGAGAGTGTGGGCAAGTTGGTGAGCCAATTCGGTCGACGCTATTTTCAAGACTTGGTCAAGCGCAAAGCCAAACCCGAAGAGCTTTGGGGCGCTTTGGGCGAAGCCGGATTTTTAGGGGTGCACATTGCCCAAGCGCATGGTGGCGGTGGCAGCGGATTGGCCGACTACAACGTCATCGTGGAAGAGGTTGCAGCCCAAGGCTGCCCCATTTTGTCTTTGGTCATCAATTCCATTTGTGCCCCCATCATCGAGCAACATGGCAGTGAAGCCTTGAAAAAACAATGGTTACCGGGCTTGGCCAGTGGACAAAAACGACTGTCATTTGCCATCACCGAGCCCAATGCCGGCACCAACACCCACAAGGTCTCGACCGTGGCCCGACGCGAAGGACAGGACTGGGTCATCAACGGCAACAAATATTGGACCTCAGGATTGGATGAAGCCGACTCGGTCATGGTGGTTTGCCGAACCGAAATGACCGATGCCCAAGGTCGCCAACCATTGTCCTTGTTCATCGTGCCAGCCGATCATCCTGGCATCTCTCGCACCCCCATCGAGACGGCCTTGCATGTGCCCGAGACTTCGTTCACCGTCTTTTTTGACGATGTGCGCGTTGGCTCAGACGCCTTGGTCGGCATCGAGGGCCAAGGCTTGAGGCAACTGTTTGCGGGGCTCAACCCCGAGCGAGTCTGTGCCGCAGCCATCAACAACGGCATCGCCCGCTACGCCATTGAGCGCGGTTCACAACAAGCCCAAGACCGCTCAGTTTGGGGGGTTCCCATTGGGCAGCACCAAGGCTTGGCGCACCCACTGGCCAAGGCCTACATCGGGGTGCAACAGGCCCGGTTGATGACGGCACGGGCAGCCCAGCTCTTTGACGCAGGATCTGCCGACGCAGGGGAAGCGGCCAACATGGCCAAATTTGCGGCTGCAGATGCATCACTAGAGGCTTTGGATCAAGCGATTCAAATCCACGGCGGCAATGGCATGGCCATTGAATACGGTTTGGCCGATTTGTGGTTCATCGCCCGCTTGCACAAAACCGCGCCCGTGAGTCGAGAGATGATTTTGAACTTTGTGGCCCAGCACAGCCTGGGTTTGCCCAAGAGCTACTGATCGCCGGAGTCAGCCATGCCCATCTTGACCTATGCCCAAATCCTGCGCCAACATGCCCAGCAGCGCCCAAGTGCCCCAGCGCTGACCTTTGGCTTGCAGCATTGGAGTTTTGTTCAGCTTGATGAATACAGTTCGCGCAGTGCGCAGGCCTTGCTGGCGTTGGGCGTGAGACCCGGTGATCGGGTGGCGATATTGGCTAAAAACTGTGCCGAATACTTTGAATTGCTGTTTGCGTGCAGCAAGATTGGGGCCATTTTGGCGGGTTTGAATTGGCGTTTGTCGGCACGCGAAATTGCTGCCATCGTGAACGATGCCGCCCCCAAGGTGCTGATCGTGGCGAGCGAAGAAGAAGCTTTGATCCACGACATCGAAGCGTCTGTCCTGAGTACCCTGCAGGTCTTGAGCTTGGAGTCGACTTACCAAGCCCATCGCAACGCAGCCCAGGCAGTGGACCCTGGACACATCGGGCAAGCACAAGATGTGGCATTGTTGTTGTACACCTCTGGTACCACGGGTTTGCCCAAAGGCGTGATGATCACCAACGAGGGGATGTCTTACACCCCGCAACTGGGCGAGGCTTGGGAGATGGGTCCTGACAGCGTGAACTTGGTGGCCATGCCGATGTTTCACATTGGCGGTTGTGGCTATGGCACCAGTGCATTGACACGCGGTGGACACACGGTGTTGCTGCGCGAAGTCAACCCAACGTTGATCGTCGAGTGCATCGCACGCCACCAAGTGACCCATGCCTTTTTGGTGCCCACGGTGGTGCAGTCTTTGTTGCAGGTTCCAGGGGTCGAGAGTGCCGATTTGTCCAGCCTTCGGCTGCTGATGTACGGTGCCGCCCCCATGGGCGATGTCTTGCTGCGGCGGGCCATGGACACCTTGAAATGTCGCTTCATTCAAGCCTATGGCATGACCGAGACTTCAGGCACTGTGGCCGCCCTGCCCCCTGAGGATCACGAACCCGACGGAGAGCGCTCGGTGTTGCTCAACTCTGTCGGTCGGGCTTACCCATGGGTGCAATTGCGAGTGGTCGACCCCACAAGCTTGAGCGATGCGCCAGCTGGCCAAGTGGGTGAGCTGTGGGTTCGATCACGCATGGTCATGAAGGGCTATTGGAACCAAGCTGCCGAGACCGACAAAGCCCTGGTCAACGGCCAATGGTTGCGCACCGGAGATGCGGCTTATTTGAACGAGCAAGGCTACATCTTCTTATTTGACCGCTTCAAAGACATGATCATCTCGGGCGGCGAGAACATCTACCCGGCAGAGATTGAAAATGTCCTCAATGGCCACCCAGCCGTGCGCGAAATTGCCGTGATTGGGGTGCCCCATCCCAAGTGGGGCGAAACGCCACGTGCGGTGGTGGTGTTAAAAGACCACACCCAAGCCTGTGCCGAAGAATTGATCGCCTACACCCGCGAGCGCTTGGCGCACTACAAATGCCCCACTTCGGTGGTCTTCACCGATCAATTGCCGCGCAACGCATCGGGCAAACTGCTCAAACGAGAGTTGCGACGTGCACAGTCTGAGACTGCCCTGGGAGCTCCTGCATGAACGCCCCTCAAAAGCCCAGCTGCCTGCCCATCCAACTGGCCCGAAGGTGGGTCGTGGACTATTTCAACGCGCAAAACGCGGATGCAGCCAGAACTTTCATTGCACCAGAATATCAGCTGGAGATTGGAGATCACCTGTTTGCGGGCCGCGACACCCAATGGTTGCCCGCCGTGGCCCAGCAGTTTGCTCAATTTCCGGGCATGGGCATGACGGTACACCAAATCATGGCTGGCAGCGCAGACAAAGCCGACCGAGTGGCCGTGTGGTTCAGCGAACATGGCGCTGCCGGAGGCCCCAGCGGGCCCGTGGCGACTTGGTCTGGGGTGGGCATCTACCAAGCCAAGGGCGAAGTGCTGGTGGCTTGCTGCGCCCAAGAAGACTATTTCACCAGGGGTCGGCAACTTCGCCAAAAAGTGACCGATCCCGTGGACGCGCCAGATCCAGCACCTTGGGACACCATGCCGATGGGCAGCAACCCAGCAGCAGAATCGGTGGTGCGAGACTGGCTGACGCACAGTTGGCCCCAATCACAGCCCCAGGTGCGAGTTGATGACGAACACATCACCGGTCAACACATGGTGTTTGATGTTCATTCGGTCGACATTTTGGACATCTTCTCCTCGGGTGAGCATGTGGCTTTTCATGCTTGCCAACATGGCATCTACCGTTGCGGGGTACCCAGCCTGGTCCAGCGCGATCGAGTTGAAAAGCTGCAAGTCAACGGCATGTTGAAGGTTCAACATGGATTGGTTCAAAGCGGCCGCGTGATTCGCGATCGAGGGGGTTTGAAAGCCCGCCTGATGAAAGACTGACGCCATGACCCTGCTTGAATCCATGCCCCCTTCCCCTCAGGTTGTGTTGCAACGTGAGGGTTCGGTGCTGATCGTGACGATCAACCGCCCACAAGTTCGCAATGCCATCGATCGAGCCACCTCGCAAGCGGTGGCCCAAGCCATGGATCAATTGGACTCGGATGCCACTTTGTCTTTGGGCATCTTGACCGGTGCTGGAGGACATTTTTGCACGGGCATGGACTTGAAAGCATTTTTGCGCGGCGAGCGTGTCGAATTGCCTGGCCGTGGTCTGTGTGGCCTGGTTCAGACCCCACCGCAAAAGCCCTTGATCGCAGCCATCGAAGGTTATGCCCTGGCTGGTGGCTGTGAAATCGCATTGGCCTGCGATTTGATCGTGGCCGCAGAGTCGGCTCAGTTCGGTTTGCCCGAGGTCAAACGCGGTTTGATCGCTGGCTCGGGCGGTTTGCTCAGATTGCCACAACGCATTCCCGCCCAAATCGCCATGGAATTGGCATTGACCGGTGATCAGATGACAGCCAGCCAAGCTCGCAGTTGGGGATTGGTCAACCGACTGGTTCCTGACGGTCAAGCATTGAATGCGGCTTTGGAGCTGGCTCAACGCATTTCCACCAATGGCCCACTGGCCGTGCGCATGGCCAAGCAGGTGATCAGTCAGTCCCCAGGCTGGCCCCAGGCCGAACGGTGGCAACGACAAAACCAATTGCTCGAGCAAGTCATCTCTTCAGCCGATGCCCGTGAAGGAGCTTTGGCTTTTTCTGAAAAGCGCCCCCCCCAATGGAGTGGGCAATGAGTTCACGACCCTGTGCCATTGCGGCCCCATCATCACCTAAGGAGACCCCATGAAGCGACATCTGTTACTCAAGCCAGCCCTATGGGCGACATCGTGCGTCTGGGCATTGGCCCTGAATGCCCAAGAATTGCCAGCCGATGGCGTCTACAAAGACCACATCGACTGGGGCATTTTGATGGACATGAGTGGCCCGGCCTCTGAGGCTCAAGGCACTTACGTCAAAGGGTTTCAAGATCACATGCGCTTCATCAACGAGTCTGGCGGCATCAATGGTCGCAAGATCAACGTATTGGCCGAAGACAATCGCTACAACGCAGCCACCGACAAGATCGTCTATGAGAAATTCATCTCGCAAACCCCGGTGCTGGGGTTCTCTGGCATGGGCAGCTCGGGCGGCCAAGTGGCGCTGTCGGCCAGCATCCGATCGGGCAAAGTCCCCGTGTTGGGCACTTACACCCCTACCAAAGCACTGCTTGAACCCGCCTCGCCTTTGACTTATCACGGTATGTGCTCTTACAAAGCCATGGCGCAATCTGGCGTGGGTTACTTTGTCGACACCCTGAAGTTGAAATCACCCAAGGTGGTGACTGTGGCCATTGAGAGTGCTGGCGGGAAAGAATTTCACGAGTACGTGACAGAAGCCGTGAGCAAGGTCGGTGGCACCACCACCGCCATCACCATGAAAATCAATGCGGTGGACATCACCCCTCAGTTGCTCGAGCTCATCAACTTGAAGCCTGATTTCATCTCGATTTATGGGGTCAACAACACCGCCATTTTGACCATGAAGGGCTTGGCCCAATACGGACTGAAGATTCCGGCATTTGCCATCACCTACCTGGCGCAACCCCAAATCTACGCGGCCATGGGTCCGCAAGCCGGTGCTGGCTACCACGTGGCCACCTGTGTCTCGCCTGCGGGTTCTGACAACACGCCTGGCAACCGAGAGCTGAGCGCCTTTGCCGACAAAATGGGACGCACAGCCATCAAAGAAGACATCAACTATGCAGCCGGTTGGACCACGGGTCAGATTGTGGCCAATCGGATTGCCGCCTTGGGCAACCAAGTCTCACGCGCCCGCTTGATCGAGAGCATGGCTCAAGGTTTCACGGTCGACACCAAAGGTCTGACTGCACCGATCATTTACACCAAAGACGATCATGGCGGACCCAAAGTTCACAAATTGATTTCGTTTGACTATGCCACTGGCAAGATCAAACACCACGGTGAATTCCGTGACTACGAGAAATACGTCCGCTGATCACTGAACACACCCCAAGGTCGCAATCATGCTGTTACAAGTTCTATTTGGTGGCCTGGCCGTGGGCAGCATCTATGGCTTGGTGGCCTTGGGGTTTGCTGTCGTCTTCAAGGCCACCGAGGTATTCAATTTTGCACAAGGCATGTTTTTGGTCTGTGGCGCCTACTTGGCGGTGACGGCCACCGCTGTGCTGGGTCTGCCGTTTTTTTGGGCTGTGTGGTTCATTTTGGGAGCAGCCGCTTTGCTGGGCGCTTTGATCCATGCTGGACTGATCCAACCGCTGGCGGGGCGGCCCATGTTGTCGGTGATCATGCTCACCATTGCCTTGTCGATTTGGCTTCGAGCATTCATCGAAATGGTCTATGGATCTGCAGGCCGCCCCTTGCTCACCCCATTGCCTTCAGGTGTCTTGGTTTGGGGTCAACTGCGAATTTCTCAATTGCACCTGACCTCGATGCTGGTGAGTTGGGCTTGCATGGCTGCATTTGGGGCGTACTTCAGATTCACTCGCATGGGACTCCTGATGCGAGCCACCGCCGATGGTCACCACGCGGCTGTGGCCTCGGGCGTCAATGTCAACCTGATGAACCGGTTGGCTTGGTCCATTGGCTGTGTGTTGGCCGCCATTGGTGGCGTATTTTTGGGGCAATTGCAAATCGTCTCGACCGAGCTCGAGTCGATTGGTTTGCTGGCGTTGCCGGCCGTGGTCATCGGTGGCATGCAAAGCATTCCAGGGGCCATCTTGGGGGGATTGCTGGTCGGTTTGGTCGAACAATTCTCGGCCAGTTACATCTCATCCAAATCGAGTGACGTGTTCATCTATGGTCTGTTGCTGTTGATATTGCTGGTCAGACCGTGGGGCCTTTTCGGTCAACGCGAGCTGGGTCGGGTTTGAGTAAAAGGCAACCCACATGAACATGAACCACATCCCTGACTTGACCCAATCAACCTGGCGGCGCTGGCTGGTCAGCGCCTTGGGTTTGGCGGTATTGCTGTACTTGCCGTTTGTGTTGAGCGAGCGTGCCATCTTTGGCATCGGCCTGTCCAATGTGCAACTGCTGAATCTGAGCTTGACTCAAATCAACCTCATGCTGATCGCCATGTTGGGGGCCCTGTCCCTGACTTTTTTGACCGGTTGCGCCGGCTTGATCTCGATCGGTCACGCCGCCTTGTATGCGGTGGGGGCCATGACGGCGGCCACCACTGGCACCTTGTGGGGCTGGCCATTTGCTTGGGTGCTGGTGGCCGCAGCAGTCACAGGTGCGATGGCCGGCTTGCTGGCTGGATTGCCCTCATTGAGGGTGCGTGGTCTGTATTTTGTGCTCTCCACCATGGCGTTGCATTACATCGTGGTGTACGCATTTTTAGAATATCAATTCAAATTTTTTGATGTGGTGGGCATCCCTTACCCGACCGCCGCTTTGGGATCTTGGGAATTGAACACCCCCATGCGCTGGTATTTCTTTTTATTGCCCACGGTTGCACTGGTGTATGTCGGCATTCGCAACATCTTGTCGCACCGATCGGGTCAAGCCTTGATGGCCATGCGTGATCATGAGTTGGCCGCATCCTCTTTGGGCGTCGATGTCAGTGGCTTGCGCCTGAAGGCCTTCATGTTGAGCTCTTCGATCACTTCGGTGGCCGGCGCTTTGTATGCCCATTACCTGAGCAATGTGACCTCAGAGACCTTTGGCATCGGATTTGCCATCCAATTCATTGCCATGATCATCGTCGGTGGCATGGGATCTTTGGGTGGTGCCTTGGTGGGTGCCGCATTGTGGTTGCTGTTGCCATCGGTCATCCAATTGATCGCCTCGCAAGCCAGTGAAACCACGGGTTTGGTTCACTTGGTGTTGGTTGAAAACAAAGCCCAATTGGTGCAGCTGATTTTTTCATCCTTGGTCATTGCCTTGCTGATATTTGCACCCAGTGGCCTGGCCGGATTGGCTCAAAAGTGGCGCCAACCTCGCCGCTTGAAGCAGGAAAATCGCCATGACTGAGGTGCTTCAAGTACAAGGACTGTCGGTGGCTTACGCCCGCAAAGGCTTGGCTTTGCAAGACGTGAGTTTGACGGTCCCCCAAGGTGGCATTGTGGCCTTGCTCGGCGCCAATGGCGCCGGCAAAACCACCTTGATCAGAGCCATCTCAGCGATGTTGGATTTGCATCAAGGCCACATCACCAGCGGTCAGATTCATTTCAACGGCCAAAGCACTCGGGGCTGGCCTGCCCATCGCTTGGTGCGCTCAGGCCTGGGCCAGGTTCCAGAGGGTCGCTTGGTGTTCAAACAGCTCAGTGTCGAAGACAACTTGCGTGTCGGCGCCGCCATCTTGCCTGTTGCACAAGTTCGCGCTGGGCTTGAGATGGTCTACCAGTTGTTTCCCAGATTGGGCGAGCGACGCAAACAAGCTGCAGGTCTGATGTCCGGGGGCGAGCAACAGATGTTGGCCTTGGGGCGCGCCATGATTGGCAAACCCAAACTCTTGTTGGTCGATGAACTCTCGCTGGGCCTGGCACCCCTGATTGTCAAAGAAATATATCAACAGCTTCAAGTGATCGGCGCCAGCCTGGGCACGGCCATGTTGGTGGTCGAGCAAAATGCCAAATTGGCGCTTGAATTTGCACATTCCGCCCATGTGATCTCGGGGGGACGAATCACCTTGAGTGGAACAGCCGCTGAAGTCGCTGCCAACCCACTGATGCAGGCCTCGTATTTGGGCCACGACCAGGACATGGCACCCGAGTCCAGGAGGCCATCATGAGTGCCATGCTGAACGTGAATGGCCTGACCATGCAATTTGGTGGCATCCATGCTCTACAAGACGTGTCCTTTGAAGTGGCGACAGGCAGCACCACTGCGGTCATTGGACCCAATGGAGCCGGCAAAACCACTTTGTTCAATTGCATCACCGGCATGTACCGCCCCACCCTGGGCAGCGTCAGCATGCAAGGCACTGTCATCTCTGGCCTGCCTGCCCATCGCATCGCCGGTCACGGCGTGGCCCGGACTTTTCAGAATCTGGCCTTGTTCAATGGCTTGACCGTGCTTGAGAATTTGATGGCCGGCGCCCATTTGAAAGGCCATTCGGGATTGTTGCAAGGCGCATTGCCCAGCTCAGGCGCTAGACGCGAGCGCTTGGCCGCACAACACGCAGCCCTTGAAACCTTGGCCTTCATGGGCCTGTCCGACATGGCCCATGCCATGCCCTCAGAGTTGTCCTATGGGCGTCAAAAACAGGTTGAATTTGGTCGAGCCTTGATGCAAAGGGCCAAATTGGTCTTGTTGGACGAACCCATGGCGGGCATGAGCACTCCGGAAAAGACCGCCATGAGCGCTTTGATTGAACGGGTCAAAGCAGAATTTGACATGACTTTCCTGATCGTTGAGCACGACATTCCAGTGGTGATGTCGCTGGCCGATCACATCGTGGTGCTGGATTTTGGTCAAAAAATCGCCGATGCCAGCCCAGCCGAAGTGCGGCAAGACCCGGTGGTGATTGCCGCGTACCTGGGCACTTGAGCCATTTTTATTTTTCTTTCATTTTCAACCCTAAAGGATCCTCTCTCATGCGTGAAGCCGTCATCTCCTCCATTGCCCGCACTGGCATCGGTCGGGCTTTCAAAGGCAGTTTGAACCATACCAAATCGCCACATTTGCTGGGCCATGTGCTCAAGCACGCCGTTCAAAAAGCACACATCGACCCGATGCGCATTGACGACGTGGTGGCGGGTACCGTATTGGCTTCAGGCACAGCGGGCATGAACTTGGCCCGCAACGCCGCCTTTGCCGCTGGCTTCCCCGTGACGGTGTCGGGTCAGACCATGGACCGTCAGTGCGCCTCAGGGCTGATGGCTGTGGCCACAGCCGCCAAGCAAATCATGGTCGATGGCATGGATGTGGTCGTGGCCGCAGGCCAAGACAACATCAGCGCCGTGCAAAACGATTACTTCAATTGGGTCATGAAAGACAAAGACCCATCGGTGATCGAGCAAGTCCCGCATGCCTACATGAACATGCTGCAAACCGCCGAATACGTGGCCCAAAAATACAGCATCAGCCGCGAAGCACAAGACGCCTACTCTTTGCAGTCACAGCAACGCACCGCAGCCGCTCAAGCTGCCGGTTTATTCGCAGACGAGATCGTGCCTTTTCAGACCATGATGTCCGTCACCGACAAGGCCAGTGGCACCACCACCCTGAAGTCGGTCAACCTGACGGGCGATGAAGGCAATCGACCCGACACCACGGCGCAAGGGCTGGCCAGCCTCAAACCAGTGCTTGAAGGCGGTTGCATCACCGCTGGCAACGCCAGCCAACTGTCGGACGGCGCTGCGGCTTGCGTGGTGCTCGATCGTGGCTTGGCCGAGCGTGAGAATCTGCCCGTGTTGGGCATTTACCGAGGCATGGCAGTGGCGGGCTGCGCGCCCGAAGAGATGGGCATCGGTCCAGTCTTTGCTGTGCCCAAATTGCTCAAACAACATGGTCTGAGCGTTCAAGACATCGGCTTGTGGGAACTCAACGAAGCCTTTGCATGCCAAGCGCTGTATTGCATGAACCATTTGGGCATCGACCCCGCCTTGTGCAACGTCAATGGCGGTGGCATCTCCATTGGCCACCCCTATGGCATGACGGGCACCCGTTTGGTGGGTCATGCGCTGCTAGAGGGCAAGCGCCGCCAAGTCCGCTATGTGGTGGTGACCATGTGCGTCGGGGGCGGCATGGGTGCAGCTGGATTGTTCGAAGTCGCTTGAAGCACTGAACACTCACTCGGGCTGTATGCCTGCGTCCATCACTTTCTTGCCCCACACGCTGAGTTGCTTTTTCATATAAGCATCCAGCTCTGAGGCAGTGCTGGGGTGGATGTCAATGCCCATGCCCGAGAGGCGGTTGGCCACATCAGGGCGTGTCAACAATGCGGCCAAGCGATCGCTGAGCTGATTGACAATGGCCGTGGGCAGACCTGCTGGGCCCACGATGCCAATCCATGCAGATAAATCAAAGCCAGGCAAATTGGCCCCTTGAGAGACTGTGGGCAAATCAGGGGCCAGCGCTGACTTTTGCTCTGAGCTCAAACCCAGGGCGCGGATGCGTCCAGACTGAATGTGCGGCCTGCTCGAGGCCAAGTCGACAAACAAATATGTCACTTGCCCCCCAATCAAATCGGTCAATGCTTGGGGCGTGCTTTTATACGGAACCGCAGATGCATTCAAACCGGCCAAGGTGCTGAAGGCGGCCCCCGCCACTTGCCCGGTGCTGTTGCCATAGGCATAACTGGCCCGATGCTCTGGCTTGCGCGCATAGGCCAACAGCTCTGTCAAGTTCTTGACGGGCAAATCGGACTTGACGGCCAACACAAACGGGGCGTAGCCCAAACGACCAATCGGTGTGAAGTCTTGGATGGGCGCATAAGGAATTTTTTTGAACAGATGCGGGTTCGCCGAATGAACCGTGTTGGTGGTCAAAAACAAGGTGTAGCCATCGGCGGGGGATTTGGCGACGTTTTCGGCCGCGATGATGCCCGAGGCACCCGGCTTGTTGTCAACGACCACCGTTTGTTTGAAATGGGCCTGAAAATCTTCGGCCACCATGCGGGCCAAGATGTCGCTGGCACTGCCTGCTGCAAATGCGGTGACGATGCGAATCGGTTTGCTGGGCCATTCTTGCGCGCCCGCATGAACCACTGAAACCATCAAAGCCACAGACAGCCAGCGCTTGACGTGTGCAAACTTCATGATCAAGCCCTTTGGTAAACCGCCCCACAGGCCAACAAAACCTGTTGCTGTTCTGGGTTGTACTTCAATTCGCCCAAAATTTCCAGGCTGTGTTCGCCCAAGTGTGGTGCCGGCCGCACCCAAGGCAGCGGCTGACCGTCCACCAACCAAGGCAATCGCACCAAAGGAACACCGGCACTGTCGATGAAAGTGCCACGCTCTTGAGCCAAGTCACTGACCACAGCCTGCTCCAAGCCGCTGACCTGTGCCACAGGCACACCAGCCTTTGAAAAGCGAGCCAACCAGTCGCGCAAAGGCCTTTGACGCAAGCGAAGATTCAACTCTTGCTCCAAGTCTTGTCGATGAACCGAACGGGCGGCCACGCTGGCAAATCGCTCATCTTGCCCCAACTCGGGCGCCTCGAGCACGGCCAACACCGACTGCCACAGCCGTTGACTGGGTGCAGCGATCATCAGCATTCCGTCTTGGGCTTCGTAACATTGGTAAGGGGCTGCGATCGGATTGCCAGAGCCGGCCTTGGGCGGGCGTTGGCCAGTCATGCGCGCAGCGCTGGCCTGATAGGGCACCACGCTGAAAGCGGTGTCCAGCAAAGCCGTGTTCATGCGCGCAATCGGTTGACCCTGCATGCTCGACATGATCGCCGCCATGATGCCCATGGCCACCCATTGCCCGGTACCCAAATCAATCAAAGAGGGCGCGCAGCGCGTGGCGGGCATGCCCTCATGACCATTCATTTGAACGATCCCTGAAAACGCCTGCACCAAAGGGTCATAACCCGGCATGCCCTGCCCTTGCGGTCCATCGCCAAAAGCGCTCAGGTCGTAGTACAAAACCTGGGGGTTGCGAGCATGCACCGCATCAAATCCAATGCCGATTCGATCGCTGACACCTGGGCGCATGCTTTGCAGCACCACATGACAGGTGGCGATCAAGTCCAAAGCCACCTGCACCGCCTGAGGTTGCTTGAGATCCAATGCCAAGCCCCGCTTGCCTGCGCCCATGTGCCGATGCGTCAGGCTGAGTCCGTCAACCACAGGTGGCCATGCGCGCGAGTCGTCGCCCTGCAGCGACTCAATTTTGATCACATCGGCACCCAGTTGGGCCAAAATCATGGCGGCATAAGGCCCAGCGATGTTTGAGCTGAAATCAGCGATGCGAATGCCGGCCAAGGGACGCATCGGCGCATCGGGATGTGCCATGTGATTCATCGGATCAAAGCCAATCAGGGCTTTTTGAGCAAGGGGCACACGCTCTTAGAGATGGGCATGAAAGCTTGCTCGGCTGGAACAACAGCTTTGAGTTTGTAGTAATCCCATGGGTATTTGGACTCGGATGGGTCTTTGACCTCAAACAGGTACATCTCTCGCATCATGCGCCCGTCCTCGCGAATGCGTCCGTTTTTGACGAACATGTCATTGATGGGATTGGATTTCATCCAGGCCATCACCTTGACCGTCTCATCGGTCCCTGTGGCTTTGACTGCGTTGAGGTAATGCAGGGTCGAAGAATAAGCGCCCGCTTGCAGCATGTTGGGCATCTTTTTCATGCGCTCAAAATAGCGACGTGAGAATTTGCGAGTCTCGTCATTCAGGTCCCAATAAAACGACTCGGTCAGCTGCATGCCTTTGGTCACATTCAACGACAGCGCATGGACGTCGTTGATGAAGACCAACAGACCTGCCAGTTTCTGGTTCTTGGTCAAGCCAAATTCGTTGGCCGCTTTGATCGCATTGATGGTGTCGCCACCCGCATTGGCCAAGCCCACCACTTTGGCGTTGGAGGCTTGGGCTTGAAGCATGAAAGACGAAAAATCAAGGTTGTTCAGAGGGTGCTTGACCGATCCCAAAATTTTGCCACCCTCTGATTTGATGATGTCAGTCGCATCTTTTTCTAACGAGTACCCAAAGGCGTAGTCGGCGGTGATGAAAAACCAGCTGTCGCCCCCGCCTTTGACCACCCCCCTTGCCGTCACCGCAGACAAAGCATAGGTGTCCCAAGAGTAGTGAACGCTGACGGGTGAGCAGTTCTCATTGGTCAGACGCGAGGTGCCTGGTCCGTTCATGATGATGACTTTGTTTTTTTGACGAGCCACTTCGGCCGCTGCCAAGGCAGTGGCCGAGGCAGCCACGTCGCCGATCATGTCCACTTTTTGAGCGTCAAACCATTCGCGCGCCTTAGAGCCGGCCAAGTCAGCTTTATTTTGGTGGTCTGCATAAATGACTTCAATGGGCATGCCGTGCACCTTGCCACCAAAATCTTCAATGGCCATTTTGACGGCCGTCACCGTGCCATTTCCCGTGACCTCTTCGTACAGGCTGCTCATGTCCAACAGCAAGCCCATCTTGACCACCCCGTCAGAAATGTTGACCGCAGGTGCTTTATTCTGTGCATGGACCGCCCCATGGGCGACAGCCAAAGTGGTCATCAACAAGGCTGCGGCTTTTTGAATGACGGTTCGCGACAAGGCGTTGGGAGAGTGATTCATGCAAGTCCTCTTAGAAATTGCAAATCATCTTAGTGGCACAGCCTAAAAACCACTGACGGGACAAACCCCATGAATTCCATCCAGTCGACCTGAGACAGCCCAACAAAAAACCCCGACAAATCCATGATTCATCGGGGTTGAGAATTGGTAGGCGCGATTGGACTCGAACCAACGACCCCCACCATGTCAAGGTGGTGCTCTAACCAGCTGAGCTACGCGCCTGTGTCGTCGAATCAATGATTATAACAGGTATTCAGTGGCGTTTGGCCGCCCTTATACCTTTGACCTCGGCCACGCTTTGCAAAACTTTGTTCAGTCGGGCGGTGTCAGGTGTTTGGACGGTGAAAGTCATCAACGCCTGGCCTTTGATGACTTGCGACTGCACGCCCGTGACGGGCAATTTGTCACGGGCAAAAACCTCTGAGATGTCGCGCAACAAGGTCGGGCGATCAAGGGCCACCACCCTGACATCCACAGGGTACATGCGCTCTTCACCTGCGCGCGGCTGGCCCCACTCGACCTCGATGTCTCGGCCCGGTTCGCGCAACAGCAATTGGGACAAACTGGGGCAACCCAAGCGGTGGATGCTGACCCCCTTGCCCCGGGTCACAAAGCCCCTGATGTCGTCAGGTGGGGCCGGTTTGCAACAACGAGCCAATTGCGTCAACAGCGAGTCGACGCCCACCACCAGCACACCCGAGCGGGTCGGTGCACTCGATTGCCTGGCAATGCGCATGCGCACCACATCATCGGGCTCGATGGGTGCCACTGCCGGTCGCAAAACGGCTTCGATGGCGCGCAAAGAGAATTCGTCTTTGCCCACCACCTCAAAAAATTCATCGGTGGTCTTGAAGCCCAATTGATTGGCCAAATCTTCGAGCTTGATGGCGGTTTTGCCCTCGCGCTGCAGCAGTTTTTCGACCATCTCGCGCCCGCGCGCGATGTTTTCTCGGGTGGCTTGCGCGTTGAACCAGGCTTTGACTTTGCTGCGCGCCCTGGGACTGGCCAAATACCCCAGCTCTGGGTTGAGCCAATCGCGCGATGGGCCGCCCTCTTTGGCCGAGATGATTTCAACGGTTTGCCCATTTTGCAAAGCCGTGGTCAGGGGCACCATGACCGAATCGACTTTGGCCCCCCTGCAGCGATGTCCCAAATCGGTGTGCAAGCTGTAGGCGAAGTCAATGGCTGTGCTGCCAAAGGGCAAATCGACAATGGCCGCATCGGGTGTCAAGACATAAATGCGATCATCCAAGTCAGGCTGCAACACAGCCGAGTTTGCACTTTCGGGGCTTTGCGCATGGGACAGCTCGCTTTGCCAAGCCAGCAATTGCCTGAGCACGGCGATCTTGGCGTCATATGCACTGCTGGCGCTGTAACCCGCATAGCCCTTGGCCCCAGCCTCTTTGTAGGCCCAATGAGCGGCCACACCGTGTTCGGCATGCTGGTGCATTTCATCGGTTCTGATTTGGACCTCGATGGGCTTGCCCTGGGGGTCGCGCACCACGGTGTGCAGGGATCGGTAGCCGTTGGCCTTGGGTCGCGCAATGTAATCGTCAAACTCTTCAACCACGGGCACAAAATGCTCGTGCACCCAGCTCAGCACCGCATAGCATTGGGGGACGCTTTGCACCACCACCCGCACGGCCCTGATGTCAAAAATGCGATCAAAGTCCAAAGACTTGCCCCGCATTTTTTTGACAATGCTGTAGATGTGCTTGGGTCGACCTTGCACATCGGCTGCGATCCCTTGACCGGCCAAATCCTGGCGCAGCCGAGCACACAGATCGCTCATGTACTGTTCGCGTTCGGTGCGCTTTTGATCCAATCGGCTGGCAATCTGCTTGTAGGTCTCTGGCTCTAGAAAACGAAATGCCAAATCTTCCATTTCCCATTTGATCTGCCAAATCCCCAGCCTGTTGGCCAACGGGGCAAACACCTGCAA
>CAWUNN010000008.1:0-15583 GCA_963923185.1 uncultured Limnohabitans sp.
AAGAGACAGTCAAGGGTCTATCGGCAAAAAAATAGTCTCTTTTGAGGGATCCAGTGTCCCTTGAAAAACCCCAAGCCTTGCATCAGATACCTGTCATGAGCGACCCATCGGGTCGAAACATTTCAACCTTCGAGAGAGGACACCACCATGTTGTTTGCACCTGTTGCCACCTACCGTCGCCCCGCCCTGCAGGCTTTTGAGCGTTTTTTGGATGACGTCATGCGCACCCCCACCCAAGCCGGGGCCGCAGCTCGCCAAGACGACCAGGCGTTTGAGCTCAGCTTGGACATGCCGGGCGTGGCCCGTGAGCAAGTCAAGATCGACGTCGAAGGCCAAACCGTGCGCATCGAGACAGTGGCTGGCGCCCCGCGTCAGTACCGTGGCGTGTACGAACTGCCCCAAGAAATCGACGCCGAAGCCAGCAGCGCCAAACTGGAAAACGGCGTGCTGAGCTTGCGCTTGGCCAAAGTACAACCGGTCTCGAAAGCGCGCAGCATCAGCGTGGCCTGAATCCGATTTGAACCGTCGGCGCGCTGTGACGGGTTAGACTTGGTGCCATGAAATGGGTCTTGGGCATTGAGTCATCTTGCGATGAAACCGGGGTGGCCGTGGTCGGTTACCCAGATGACCCGCACGCCCGGCCCACCCTGGCCGCGCATGCCTTGCACAGCCAAATCGAGATGCACCAAGCCTATGGGGGCGTGGTGCCTGAATTGGCCAGCCGCGATCACATCCGGCGCGTCTTGCCCCTGACCACCCAGGTGTTGTCCAACGCCCAGCTCAGCCCTTCTGACATCGATTGCGTGGCCTACACCCGTGGACCTGGCCTGGCAGGCGCTTTGCTGGTGGGCGCTGGCGTGGCTTGTGCCTTGGCTGCAGCATGGGATCGCCCGGTGTTGGGCGTGCACCACCTCGAAGGACATTTGCTGTCCCCATTCCTCAGCCAAGACCCGCCCACCTTTCCTTTTGTGGCCTTGTTGGTCTCGGGTGGTCACACCCAGCTGATGTGGGTGGAGCAACTGGGTCGCTACCAAATCTTGGGGGAAACCATCGACGACGCCGCTGGCGAGGCCTTTGACAAATCGGCCAAATTGATGGGCCTGCCCTACCCAGGGGGCCCTGCCCTGTCCAGGTTGGCACAAGGCGGCGATCCCACGGCCTTCAAATTGCCACGCCCCTTGTTGCACAGCGGCGATCTTGATTTTTCGTTTGCAGGCCTGAAAACCGCGGTGTTGACCCAATGCAAAAAACTGGGCCCCGACCTGCAAGCCCGCAAAGCCGATTTGGCGGCATCGACCCAGGCCGCCATCGTGGAGGTGTTGCTGAAAAAAACCATGGCCGCCATGACGCAAACCGGGTCCAACCGCTTGGTGGTGGCCGGTGGCGTAGGCGCCAACCACAGCTTGCGCCAGGCCTTGAACCAAGCTGCAGACGCGCGACGGTTTCAGGTGCATTACCCAGAGTTGCACCTGTGTACCGACAACGGCGCCATGATTGCCATGGCCGCCGCCATGCGTTTGCAGGGCCAATTGAATCGGCCGCAACGCCACTATGGTTTTGATGTGCGCCCACGTTGGCCACTGGACGAGGCCATGGCAGGCATACCCCTATGACACGATGGCATATCAAATGGCCGATAATCAAAGCCAGTTGATTCAACCGTCATGTCCAAACTCTCCACCCCTCCTTTGGTCAAATTGGTCGGCGCCGGGCCTGGCGCAGCCGACTTATTGACTTTGCGCGCTTTGCGCGCCATCGAATGGGCCAGCGTGTTGATGGTGGACGACCTGGTCAACCCCGACATCGTCAGCTTGGCCAACCCCAAAGCTCGGGTGGTCCATGTGGGCAAGCGCGGTGGCTGTAAACAAACCCCCCAAGCATTCATTGAGCGTCTGATGGTGCGCTGCGCCTTGGCTGGCGAGCGCGTGGTGCGACTCAAAGGGGGCGACCCTTTCATTTTTGGGCGTGGTGGCGAAGAGCTGCACACCCTGCGCGAGCAAGGCATCCAGGTCGAGGTCATCAATGGCATCACGGCAGGCTTGGCCGGGGTGACCAGCCTTGGCGTGCCCTTGACCCATCGGCAGCACGCACAAGGTGTGGTGCTGTTGACCGGCCACGGCCAAAGCGGATCGGGACCCACCGATTGGGCCGCCGTGGCACGGGCCGCCTTTGAGTTGAAGTGGACCTTGGTGATTTACATGGGCGTGAAAGAGCTGGCCCGGATCGAGCAAGGCCTCAGAACAGGCCTGCCCGAACACACCCCCGTGGCAGTGGTGCAACATGCCACACTGCCCCAGCAGCGCCATGCCACGTCGGTGCTGAGCGACCTGTCGGCCATGGTCAAGCGCGAGGGTTTGGGCAGCCCATCGATCGTGGTGGTGGGCGATGTGCTCAAAGGTTTGGCGCAGGTGCTGGCACCATGCGAAAATGCTGGATTCACAGAAGAACACTCGGAATACCCAGCATGGACGCAGAACGCATCAACCTCATCGGCAGCACGTTGAACGACTTGGGCTTGAGGGCCCAAGATTTACGGAGGTATCTTTGACTTCGATGCGAAGTCAGAGCGCCTGAGAACCGTCACTGCCGCGCTGGAAGACCCAGCGGTTTGGAACGATCCCAAAAAAGCCCAAGAGTTGGGCAAAGAAAAAAAAGCCCTGGACGATGTGGTGCTGGTTTTGCAACGCCTGGGTGGCGAGATCAGCGACAACCTCGAGTTGTTTGAGATGAGCAAAGCCGACGCTGACGAGGCTGGCCTTGTGACACTCGAAGAGGACACGGCGCGCATCACCGCCGAGGTGGAAAAACTCGAATTCCGCCGCATGTTCAACCAACCCGCCGACCCCAGCAATTGTTTTGTCGATTTGCAATCGGGTGCAGGCGGCACCGAGGCCTGCGATTGGGCCCAAATGCTGCTGCGCCAGTACCTGAAGTACGCCGAGCGCAAAAGCTTCAAGGCCACGGTCGAGGACGAAACACCGGGCGATGTGGCCGGCATCAAAAGTGCCACCATCAAAATCGAGGGCGAATATGCCTATGGCTTGCTGCGCACCGAAACCGGTGTGCACCGCCTGGTGCGCAAATCGCCATTTGACTCATCAGGCGGTCGCCACACCTCGTTTGCTTCGGTGTTTGTCTACCCCGAGATCGATGACTCGATCGAGATCGACATCAACCCAGCCGATGTGCGTGTGGACACCTTCCGCGCCAGCGGTGCGGGCGGGCAGCACATCAACAAAACCGACTCTGCGGTTCGCTTGACCCACGTGCCCACTGGCATCGTGGTGCAATGCCAAGACAGTCGCAGCCAGCACAGCAACCGCGATGTGGCATGGCGGCGCTTGCGCTCGAGGTTGTATGACTTTGAAATGCGCAAACGCATGGAAGCCCAACAAAAGCTGGAAGACACCAAGACCGACGTGGGCTGGGGCCACCAGATTCGCTCGTATGTGCTGGATCAAAGCCGCATCAAAGACTTGCGCACCAACGTCGAAATCTCCAACACCCAAAAGGTGCTCGATGGCGATCTGGACGCCTTCATCGAAGCATCGTTGAAACAAGGCGTCTGACGCCTGCCAAAGAGGAACCCCATGCGCGAACCACAAGGCCAATTGGTCAAGCGGCTGGAATACCAAGCCTCGGCCTATTTCATTGACCAAGTCGATCTGACCTTTGATTTGGATCCAGCCAAAACCCGCGTGCTCAATCGCATGCGCGTGAGGCGCAACCCCGATGTGCCACCCCAAGCCCTGCGACTGGACGGTGAAGAACTGAATCTGGCCCGGGTGCTGGTCAACGGTGAGGGTACATCGTTCAAAATGGATCAAGGTCGGTTGGTGCTGGAAAAGTTGCCCGAAGGACCCGAGCCTTTTGATCTAGAGATCTTCACCACCTGCAACCCAGCCAAGAACACCAGCCTGAGCGGTTTGTACGTGAGCCAAGACACCTTCTTCACTCAGTGCGAAGCCGAGGGTTTCAGGCGCATCACTTACTTCTTGGATCGGCCCGACATCATGTCGATGTTCAGCGTGACTTTGCGCGCCGATCCAGCGGCTTACCCGGTGCTGCTGTCCAACGGCAACTTGGTCGAAGCAGGCACTTTGGACGATGGCCGGCATTTTGCCCGCTGGGTCGATCCGCACCGCAAGCCCTGCTATTTGTTTGCGCTGGTGGCGGGCCGCTTGGTGTGCCGAGAGCAACGCATTCAAGCGCGCAGCGGCAGCCAGCACCTGCTGCAAATTTATGTGCGCGCCGGCGATTTGGACAAAACCGAACACGCCATGCAGTCGCTGATGCACAGCATCGCCTGGGACGAAGCCCGCTTTGGCCTGAGCCTGGATCTTGAGCGTTTCATGATCGTGGCCACCAGCGACTTCAACATGGGCGCCATGGAGAACAAGGGCCTGAACATCTTCAACACCAAGTATGTGTTGGCCAACCCAGCCACGGCCACCGATGTGGACTTTGCCAACATCGAAAGCGTGGTGGCCCACGAGTACTTTCACAATTGGACCGGCAACCGCGTCACTTGCCGCGACTGGTTCCAGCTGTCGCTGAAAGAAGGTTTGACGGTGTTCCGTGACCAAGAATTCAGCCAAGACATGTCGGGCAGCACATCGGCCCGTGCCGTCAAGCGCATCGAAGACGTGCGCTTGCTGCGCACCGTGCAGTTTGCCGAAGACGCAGGCCCCATGGCCCACCCGGTGCGACCTGACAGCTATTTGGAAATCAACAACTTTTACACCGTCACCATTTACGAAAAAGGCGCCGAGGTGGTGCGCATGATGCAAACCCTGATCGGCCGCGACGGGTTTGCCCAAGGCATGAAGCTGTACTTCCAGCGCCACGACGGCCAGGCGGTGACGTGCGATGACTTTGCCCAGGCCATGGCCGACGCCAACCCTGGCTCGGCGCTGGCGCAGCACCTGGACGCCTTCAAACGTTGGTACAGCCAAGCCGGCACACCCACCTTGAGTGTGACAGGGCAGTACAGCGCCCCAGAGCGCAGCTACACCTTGAGCGTGCGCCAAAACTGCGCGCCCAGTCCCGGACAGAGTGAGAAGTTGCCCTTTGTGATTCCCATTCAATTGGGCTTGATCTCGATGTCAGGGCGCGAAGTGCTGCCCACCACCTTGAAGGTGTTGACCGACACCGAGCAATCGTGGACTTTCACCGACATCGACGAGCCCGTGGTGCCCTCGGTGTTGCGCGGATTCAGTGCACCGGTGACGCTGCAGCATCCTTACAGCCGAGCCGAATTGTTGACCTTGCTGGCCCACGACAGCGATCCGTTCAACCGCTGGGAAGCGGCACAAAGGCTGTGCCTGGAAGTGGCCGTGACGGCTTTGCAACAGTCGCAGACACCGGATTTGGGCACCGATTTGATCCAGGCCTTGCGCGATGTGCTGCGCCACGCTGGGCTGGACCCAGCCTTCAAAGAACTGGTGTTGACCTTGCCCAGCGAAAGTTACATGGGCGAGCAACTGGAACAAGTGGATCCCCAACGGGTGCATTCGGTGCGCGAGGCCATGCGCGCGCAACTGGCACAAGCCTTGTCTGAAGACTGGCAATGGGCCTACCAGACCCATCGACACAGCGGCGCCTACGTGCCCGATGCCATGCAAAGCGGGCGCCGCGCCCTGGCCGGCTTGGCCTTGCACATGTGCTGCCTGCATGCGGTGGCCAGCCATGACGAGGTCACGCAGGGCAAAACCCTGCAAGCCTACAAAGATGCTGGCAACATGACCGATCGCTTCCATGCCTTGTCGGCCTTGGTGCAATCGGGCAGCCATCTGGCAGAGCACGCTTTGACGCACTTTCACAGCACCTACCGCCATGAGGCCCTGGTGATCGACAAATGGTTTGCCTTGCAAGCCAGCGCCTGCGACCGAAATGGCGACGCACTGCCCAAAGTGCGACAGTTGTTGCGTCACCCTGATTTTGAAATTCAAAACCCGAACCGGGCACGCAGCCTGATCTTCAGCTACTGCAGTGCCAACCCGGCAGGTTTTCACCGTGCCGACGCATCGGGCTATGTGCTGTGGGCTGAAAAAGTCATCGAAATCGACGCCTTCAACCCGCAAGTGGCCGCCCGTTTGGCACGCGCTTTGGATCGCTGGCGTAAACTGGCTGAACCCTACCGCAGTGCGGCGCGCGAGGCGATTGCGCGCGTGGCCGCCAAAACCGATCTCAGTTCCGATGTGCGAGAAGTCGTCTCGCGAGCCCTGGCGGAGTGACCTCATGAGCATTTCTTTGTCCCGATATTTGGTTGAACAGCAACGTGCAAAAGGCCACATTCCTCCTGAATTGCGCCTGTTGTTGGAAGTGGTCGCCCGAGCTTGTAAAAGCATCAGCCACGCCGTCAACAAAGGTGCTTTGGGTGGGGTGCTGGGCAGCGCCGAGAGCGAGAACGTGCAAGGCGAAGTCCAAAAGAAGTTGGACATCATCGCCAACGAAGTGCTGATCGAAGCCAACGAATGGGGCGGCCATCTGGCGACCATGGCCTCTGAAGAAATGGACACCATCCACCCGGTGCCCAATCGCTACCCACAAGGCGAATACCTGCTGCTGTTTGATCCGCTGGACGGCTCAAGCAACATCGATGTGAATGTCAGCATCGGCACCATCTTCAGCGTCTTGAAAAAACCTGAAGGCGGCCGAACCGTCAGCGAGCAAGACTTCTTGCAACCCGGTCGCCAACAGGTGGCCGCTGGCTACTGTGTCTACGGCCCCCAAACCACCTTGGTGTTAACCGTGGGCGATGGCGTCGTCATGTTCACCCTGGACCGCGAGCAAGGCTCTTTTGTGTTGACCCAAGAGCATGTGCAAATTCCAGCCGACACCAAAGAATTTGCCATCAACATGAGCAACATGCGGCACTGGGACGCGCCCGTGCGTCGCTACATCGACGAGTGCCTGCAAGGCAAAGAAGGCGTGCGCGGCAAAGACTTCAACATGCGCTGGATCGCATCGATGGTGGCCGATGTGCACCGCATCTTGACCCGTGGCGGCATCTTCATGTACCCCTGGGACAAGCGCGAGCCCAACAAGCCGGGCAAACTCAGGTTGATGTACGAAGCCAACCCCATGAGTTGGTTGATCGAGCAAGCCGGGGGCGCATCGACCAACGGTCAACAACGCATTTTGGACATCGTGCCAGGGCAATTGCACGAGCGCGTCAGCGTGATCTTGGGCTCTAAAAACGAAGTCGAGCGCGTGACCCAGTACCACCACACCTGAAAAAAAAGCGACCCACCTGGGTCGCTATAATTTGCACCGGTGGCCGGAGTAGCTCAGTCGGTAGAGCAGCTCATTCGTAATGAGAAGGTCGGGGGTTCGATTCCTCTCTCCGGCACCACCATCACTTGGGCGCTTTGGTGGTGCGCAGATAAGGCAGTTTGACGTCGATGCTGCCGTATTTTTCACGGGCTTGATCGTCATTGAGCGACAGCGCCACGATCACATCTTGACCCACACTCCAGTTGGCTGGGGTGGCCAGCGGCACATTGAAGGTCAGTTGCAAGGCATCGAGTGCACGCAGCACTTCGGCAAAGTTGCGGCCCACCGACATGGGGTAGGTCATGGACAGCTTCAGCTTTTTGTCGGGGCCGATGATGAACACCGAGCGCACGGTGGCCGTGTCGTTGGCCGTGCGGCCGTCGGGCAAGTAGGCTTCGGCGGGCAGCATGTCAAACAGCTTGGACACATTCAGACCCTCGTCGGCAATGATGGGAAATCCAGCAGTGGCACCCGCAAACTTTTCGATGTCGACCTTCCATTTTTTGTGCGCCTCGGCACCATCGACCGACACGCCAATCACTTTGGTGTTGCGCTGAGCCCATTCTTTGGCCAGTTGAGCCACGGCGCCAAACTCAGTCGTGCAAACGGGCGTGAAATCTTTGGGGTGTGAGAACAAAATGGCCCAACTCGAGCCAATCCAGTCATGGAACGCAATGGGACCCTGATCAGTCTGTGCATTGAAATTGGGAACGACGTCGTTGATGCGCAAAGCCATGATGAATACTCCTCATTGAACAGAGGCGAAATTCTGCCAGAATTTCGATCTGCATCTGCTGGATCGATGCCCAAGCACAGCCATGGCCACCCTGCACCTTCATTGCCAACCCGGCGCCCGCCAGACCCAGTGGGTGGGTTGGCATGACGGGCGGCCCAAGTTGCAGCTCAAAGCCCCGCCAGTGGATGGGGCGGCCAATCAGCTGCTGATCTCGTTTGTCTCGCAGTGGCTGAACATCCCCAAGTCCAGGGTGCAATTGGTGGCGGGCCATCAAAGCCGCATCAAGCGGCTGTCGATACAGGGTTTGAGTGACGCCGAGCTGCTGGCGCACCTGCCCCCGAAGGCTTGATCAGACGCCTTCGACAAAGCGCATGTCGCGCACCACCGCACCAGGGGTCAGTTTGCTCAAGGCCTCTTGGTAAGCGGGGCTCTTGTAGGCGGCGTCGGCTGCGGCCAGGCTGTCGAACTGGATGATCACGACGCGCTGCATTTGCCCTTGTTCTTTGACCATGGCGGGCATGCCGCGCACCACGAATTGGCCGCCAGCGGCTGCAATGGCAGGGCCAGCCAGCTGGGCATAAGCGGCCAGAGCATCGGGGTTATTGATCGCTTGGTAGGTGGTGATCCAGTAGGTCTTGGCCATGGTTTGCTCCTGAAAAAAGTCGCATCATGCCATGATGTCGCCCGCGTGATGGTGTGCCTTGGTGACAGCCCATATCATGCCCAGCAGATTCAGCCCATCAGGAGACTGGCATGTCAGAAGTGGTCAGCCCTGCCCCAGCTTGGCAGGAAAGCGTTTTTCAAGGCTTGAAACACGCCGGTGTGGTGCAAGTGGCCTATGTGCCCGATGCCGGGCACGCCCATGTGATTCGTCGGGTGCAGTCAGACCCGAACATGCGCGACGTGGTGCTGACCACCGAAGAAGAAGGCGTGGCCCTGGCCACCGGTGCCTGGCTGGGTGGACAACGCGCCGTGCTGCTGATGCAAAGCAGCGGCGTCGGCAATTGCATCAACATGTTCTCTTTGTTGCAAAGTTGCCGCATTCCGTTTTTGACGCTGGTGACCATGCGCGGCGAGTACGCCGAGTTCAATAGCTGGCAATGCCCCATGGGCGAGGCCACGCCTGCAGCGCTGGAGTTGATGGGATTTAAGGTGATGCGCGCGAGTGACCCCAACGAAGTCGAAGACCTGCTGGGGGCTGCCCTGGATGCCGCCTTTGAGGGCGGCCAACAAGTGGCCTTGTTGCTCTCACAACGCCTGATTGGTCGCAAAAAATGGATCGCCAAATGAGTGGACACCCCATGAGCAAAGGCACTGACATGAACATCCCACACACCGATCAACCCAGCCCCTTGGGCACCATCGACCGGCGCGCGTTTGTCGCCCAATTGTTGGCCCACACCCCTCAGGCGTTGGTGGTCACAGGCTTGGGCTCGGCCACCTACGACGTGTTTGCCAGCGGCGACAGCGATCGCTACTTTTACCTGTGGGGCGCCATGGGGGGTGCCTTGCCGATCGGCCTAGGTCTGGCACTGGCCCAACCCCAGCGCCAGGTGCTGGTGGTGACAGGCGACGGTGAGCAGTTGATGGGCATGGGCGCCTTGGCCACCGCCGCCGCGCAAAAGCCCCTCAACCTCTCGGTGGTGGTGCTGGACAATGGGCATTTTGGGGAAACCGGCATGCAGCGCAGCCACACCAGCCTGGGCACCCGGCTGATCGAGGTCGCCAAAGCTTGTGGCATTGCACGCACCCGAGAGGTCTTTCAAATGTCTGAGACCCAGGCCTTGGCGCAAGACATCGTGGCCGCAACAGGACTTTTATTCGCCCAAGTGCACATCAAACAAGAAGACTTGCCACGCCAATTGCCCACCCGAGATGGCACTTTTTTGAAAAACCGCCTGCGCGGCCATTTGGGCCTGGTCCCAGTGTGATTTTTTGTTGAAATTGAGGGTCAGTCTGAGTAGGCAGACACCCCATTTCCATGTAGAGTTCGCCCAAATATCCAACCGAGTCGACTTTCATGTCTACGCTGATCACCGGGTTGTTGGTCTTTTTAGTGATTCATTCCTTCAAATTGTGGGCCCCAGGCCTGCGTGTGAGGGTGATCAATGCCATGGGTCTGAACCCTTACAAAGCGGTGTACTCGGTGATTTCGCTCTTGGGCCTGTGGTTGACGGTCAAAGGCTTTCAAGAAGCCCGATTGCTGGATGCCCAGTGGTGGGTGCCACCGATTTGGACCCGTCACTTGTCGGTGGCCCTGATGTGGCCAGCCTTGGTGATGCTGGTGTCCGCTTATGTGCCAGGCAGTGGCATCAAAGCACGGCTGCGCCATCCCATGATGCTGTCCATCAAGGTCTGGGCCTTGGCCCATTTGATCGCCAACGGGCACCAGGCCCATGTGATCTTGTTTGGTGCCCTTTTGATTTGGGCGGTGTTGGTGTATCGCTCGGCTCGGGTTGAAGATCGCTCGCGCATGGTGGGCATGATGCGCTCGGGCGCGCACGTGCTGAACTTGGGCACCTTGATCTCTTTGGTGATCGGCTCAGCGTTGTGGTTTTGGCTGGCGCTGGGTGGCGGTCACATGACCTTGATCGGTGTCAGCCCCTTGGGTTGATCGGGCCAGCAAGCGCTCGATGCGACGCCCCTGCAGGGCGGTGACTTCCAGGATATAGCCCGCGCATTCGACTGTTTCACCCAAAGCGGGCAAACGCCCCAACATCGACAAAAACAAACCTGCCACCGTGTTGTAGCGGTCTTTGTGTTCATCGGGCAAGTCGCGATCGATGTGCAGGCGGTTTTTGAACTCGATGATGGGCATGGCTCCGTCCAGCAGCCAGCTGCCATCGGCTTGGTGGGTGGCCCAAGGGTCATCATCCCCTGGCTGACCGGTCCACTCGCCGGTGATGGCCTCTAACAAATCAAGCGGCTTGATCAGGCCCTGCACCACCCCATATTCGTCGACCACCAACACCAGATTGGACATGCGGTTGGGGGAGCGGGTGCGGTCGGGCCGCCTGAATTGTTCCAATACATCCAGACCGCTGAGGGTCTCGGGGATGAAGACAGCGGGCTGAGCCAATTGCTCCAGGCTCAGGCTGTCGTCTTCTTGTTGCAGCAAGTCAGCCAAGCTGACGACACCCATCACATCATCCAGACTGTCTCGACACACCGGGTACCAAGAATGGCTGGGACGTTGACGCATATCGACCAAGGCTTGCGAGACGGTGTCATCGTGGGCCAGCCAAATGATGTCGGTGCGTGGCACCATCAGCGAAGACAACGGCCGTTCGTCCAGATGGAACACATTGCGCACCATTTGGTGCTCTTGCTGTTCAATCACTCCCGCGTCCACCCCCTGAGAGAGGCTGGCGCGAATTTCCTCTTCGGTGACGCTGACACCAGATCGGGTGTCGACCCGCAAAAGCTTCAAAGTCACACTGGTGAGCAAACTCAACAGCCCCACCAAGGGGCGGGTGAGCCAGGCCAGTTTTTCCATGGCGGGCGACACCCAACGGGCCACCGACTCGGGGTACAGCTGGGCGATGCGTTTGGGCACCAACTCACCCAACACAATGGTCACGCAGGTGATCATGCCCACCACCAGGGCCGTGGCCCACACTTCGGCCCAATGGGGACTGAGCCCCCAAAGTGCCAACTGGCCAGACAGCGCTTGACTGAAGGCGGCCTCGCCCACAATGCCATTGAGCACACCGATCGAGGTGATGCCGATTTGGATAGAGGACAAAAATTGGGTGGGTCTGTCCATCAGCCGCAAAGCCGCTTGCGCCCGCACATCCCCGGCCTCGGCCAGAGCCAGCAGCCGCACTCGGCGACTGGCCGACAAGGCCATCTCGGACATGGCAAACAAGCCGTTGAGCACGATCAGCGCGGCAATCAGCATCAAATCCAAAATCGAACTTCCTGAAAAAATATATTGGACAATTGTCCCATGGCAACGTATTGGGTGGGTGACTTACAAGGCTGCAATGCCACACTGGGGCATTTGCTGGAGCACATCGATTTTTCGCCAAGCCGGGACCGCTTGGTGGTGCTTGGAGACTTGATCAATCGCGGGCCCGACAGTGCGGGCGTGCTGCAACGCCTGATGTCGTTGGCCGACAGCGCCACTTGCTTGCTGGGCAACCACGACCTGTTCATCTTGGCGGCCTACCATGGGGCCAAGACCCTGAAACGCGGGGACACAGCCGGCCAATTGTTTGACCATCCCATGGCCCGCGCCTGGATGGATTGGCTGGCTTGGCGGCCTCTGGCGGCGACAGAGTCGGGGTGCTTGTTGGTGCATGCGGGGGTCTTGCCCCAGTGGAGCGTGGCGCAGACCTTGGATCTGGCGCGCGAGGTGCAAGACATTTTGCGTGGCCCAGACCGATCGGATTTTTTGCATCAGATGTTTGGCAATTGGCCCAACTTTTGGCGCGATGATTTGCAAGGCATCGAGCGGCTGCGCGTGATCGTCAACGCCTTGACCCGGTTGCGCTTTTGCACGCCACAAGGCGAGATGGAGTTTGACACCAAAGAGGGACTGGGCTCGGCTCCACCCGGTCATCTGCCCTGGTTTGAGGTGCCCCAGCGCCAAACCCAAGACACGCCAGTGGTGTTTGGGCACTGGTCCATGGTGGGGGGCTTGTGCAGACCCCACTTGGCTTGCATCGACACGGGTTGCTTGTGGGGCCGATCTTTGAGTGCGCTCAAGGTGCCTGATGAAGCACCTGATGGCCAACGCGTTCAAATCGATTTGACGCAATGGCCATGGCTGTCGGTACCGGCCGACCCAGGCGATGTGGTGCCCACGCTTTAGTTCGATTTGAACAGCGCGGCCACCTTCTTCTTGGACTTGATGTTGGCTGAGACCCGGCTGGTGGTGCTGGGGGTTTCGCTCGGTGTGGCCACAGACTCATCGGGGGCCTGATAGGGCTGAGTGAAAAACGGATCCAAGGGCTGAGGGCGTGGCGCATGCCTTGGCGAGCTGCGCTGTAGGCTCGCATCAAGGACATCGCGCGGATCGGGCTCGCCCCAGTGGCGGCGGCCGGTGTTGATGCGACCGCGTGGGCGCTCGTCGTCGAACTCGATGGCTTCGAGTTCGGCTTTCTTCTTGATCAGTTTTTCAACATCCCCCAACAGGCGCTGATCACTTTGGGTGACAAAGCTGATGGCCAAACCTGAGGCACCGGCGCGGCCCGTGCGGCCAATGCGGTGCACGTAGTCCTCGGCGTTGAAGGGGATGTCGAAATTGAACACGGCTGGAACGTCTTTGATGTCCAGGCCACGAGCGGCGACATCGGTACAGACCAACAGTTGCACTTCGCCACGCTTGAAGGCGTCCAAGGCTTTCAGGCGCTCGTCTTGGCTTTTGTCGCCATGTAAAGCCGTGGCTTTAAGGCCATCGCGCTCCAGCGCTCGGGTCAGGCGCGCGCAGCCCAATTTGCTGTTGACAAAGACAAAAGCCTGGCTGACTGAGTTGTCTTTGAGCAATTGCACCAAAGCGCGTCGTTTGTCGTCATCGCCCACGCTGATGAAGCGTTGGGTGACGGTGGCTGCTGTCTCGTTGGGACGGGCCACTTCGATGGTGATGGGGTTTTGCAGGTAGCTGTTGGCCAGGCGGCGGATCTCGGGCGAGAAGGTGGCCGAGAACAGCAACGTGGTGCGCTGCTTGGGCAAGTGGCTCAGGATGCGCTGCAAGTCTGGCAAAAATCCGATGTCCAACATGCGGTCGGCTTCATCCAGCACCACATACTCGACTTGGTTGAGGACGACATTTTTGGCCTCGATGTGGTCCAACAATCGACCCGGCGTGGCCACCAGCACCTCGACGCCTTTTTTCAACTCGGCGGTTTGGGGCTTCATGTCCATGCCCCCAAACACCACGGTGCTGCGCAACTGGGTGTATTGGGCATACAGTTTGACCTGTTGGGCCACTTGGTCGGCCAATTCGCGGGTGGGCAACAACACCAGCGCACGCACCGGGTGGCGCGCCGGTGAAGTCGAGGCGTTTTCGTGCTTGAGCAGGCGCTGCAACAAAGGCAGTGAGAACGCGGCGGTTTTGCCCGTGCCGGTCTGGGCCGCACCCATGACGTCTTGGCCGGTCAAGACCACCGGAATGGCTTGGGCCTGGATGGGCGTCATGGACTCGTAGCCCATCTCGGCCACCGCACGCGCCAAGGCGGGGGCCAGGTTCAGATTGGAAAAAGAAGACATCAATGAAGGGTTTCAGGTCTTGGGCAGGGTGACACCCACCTGCCCCTGATATTTGCCGCCGCGGTCTTTGTAGCTGGTCTCGCAGACCTCGTCGCTTTCAAAAAACAAGACCTGGGCACAGCCCTCGCCCGCATAAATCTTGGCTGGCAGTGGCGTGGTGTTGGAAAACTCAAGCGTCACATACCCCTCCCACTCGGGCTCGAAGGGGGTGACGTTGACGATGATGCCGCAACGGGCATAGGTGCTTTTGCCCAAGCAAATGGTCAAGACATTGCGGGGAATGCGAAAGTACTCGACCGTGCGGGCCAGGGCGAAGCTGTTGGGTGGGATGATGCAGACATCGGACTCGATGTCGACAAAGCTTTTTTCATCAAAATTTTTGGGGTCCACCACCGTGCTGTGGATGTTGGTAAAGACCTTGAACTCGGGCGCGCAGCGGATGTCATAGCCATAGCTGCTGGTGCCATAGCTGACAATCTTGTGGCCATCGCGCTGGCGGATTTGACCGGGCTCGAAAGGCTCGATCATGCCGTGTTGCTGGGCCATGCGGCGGATCCACTGATCGGATTTGATGGTCATAACCCCCCATTCTACCTTTGAAGGGCTGCCAGCCCCCTGAATGGGCCTGTGGGCTTAGAATGGACGCATGAAAATCCTTTTGCTCAATGGCGTGAACCTGAACATGTTTGGCCACCGCGACCCCAAACAATATGGCACAGTAACCTTGGTCCAAATCGAACAGCAAGTGAAAGCCGTGGGGGCCGAGCTGGGCGCTGAAATCGAATGTTTTCAGACCAATTTTGAAGGCGCCATGGTCGAGCGCGTACACCAGGCTTTTTTTGACAAAGCTGACGCGGTGCTGATCAATGCGGGGGCCTGGACCCATTACAGCATCGCCTTGCGCGATGCGGTGGCCATTTTGACTTGCCCAGTGATCGAGTTGCACATGTCCAACATCCATGCCCGAGAGACCTTCAGACACCACTCGGTGTTGGCCGACATCGTGACAGGTCAGATCTGCGGCTTTGGTGCCGATAGTTACGAGTTGGCCCTGCGCGCCGCCGTGGCCGCCATTCACAAACGTTGATTTTTTGGGTTTGACTTAACCTGTGCGCACATGGCGCCATACCCACCATGATCTATTGACCCACCCAGGAGCATGTGAGATGTCCACCCCAACCCCACCTCAAATTCGCCGCGTCGTCACCGGTCATGACGAAGCAGGTCGCGCCGTGGTCAAAATTGACGAAGTGTGTGAGCACTTCAGGGTTGGCAGGGGCAACGCGAATGTCTGCAACATTTGGACCACCGACACCGTGCCGGCCAACAACGATGGCTTTGAAGACAAGGGCAAGC
>CAWUNN010000009.1:0-15378 GCA_963923185.1 uncultured Limnohabitans sp.
GGCGTCGCGCAAACTGGCGGCATGCCAAGTGAGTTGGCGCGCCGCCTCCAGTTGGGTGGCGCCTTCGGCCAGCCGAAAGCCCACGGCTTGATGATCAAAAATGGCTTGGCCAAAACTTTGTCGCTCTTTGGCATAGGCAATGGCCACATCCAGCGCACTGCGCGCCATGCCCACGCTTTGGGCGGCGATGCCGATGCGGCCACCTTCCAATGCGCTGAGCGCGATTTTGTAACCCTCGCCTTCTTGGCCGATCAAGTGGTCGGCGGGAATGCGACATTGCTCCAGCACGATTTGAGCGGTGTCACTGCTGTGTTGTCCCAGCTTGTCCTCCAAACGAGCCACCACCCAACCTGGGGTGTCGGTGGGCACGATGAAGGCACTCATTCCTTTTTTACCGGCCCCTTTATCGGTCACGGCAATCACAATGGCCACTTGGCCATTTTGGCCGCTGGTGATGAATTGCTTGACGCCATTGAGCACATAGGTGTCGCCCTCGCGGGTGGCGCTGGTGCGCAGAGCCGATGCATCCGAGCCTACATGTGGCTCGGTCAAACAAAATGCGCCCAACATCTGACCGCGCGCCAAAGGTGTCAACCATTGCTGTTGCTGCTGAGCATTGCCATAACGCATCAAAATGGCATTGACTGGGCAATTGGTGACGCTGATGGCGGTGCTGGTGCCGCCATCACCAGCGGCAATTTCTTCCAGCACCAAAGCCAAAGTCAGGTAGTCCATGCCGGCTCCGCCCAACTCTTCGGGCACACAAATGCCGTAGGCCCCCAACTCGGCCAATCCCTGGTGGGCCTGTTTGGGGAAATGGTGGGTCTTGTCCCATTGGGCTGCGTGGGGCCATAACTCGCGCTGGGCAAAATCGCGCACCGCATCGCGAATCATTTGATGGTCGGGGCTGAGCAGCATGGGCTTTTCCTTTCACCAGGGAATGGGACTGCCGTCGTGATTGATGAATTGGCCTTGATGAGATGGGTTCAAAGAGGCCAGCACTTTGCGCAAATCGCTGGCGCTTTGTGACACCTCGATCGGGGCCGAGGCACCCCCCATGTCGGTTTTGACCCAACCCGGGTGCAAGGCCACCACCGTCAAATCGGGGTATTGGCCTTGGGCGCTGCGCACCACCATGTTGGCGGCCGCCTTGCTCACGCGGTACAACACCGAATCGGGGGTGGTGGTGCGCTGCATGCTGCCCATGATGCTGCTGACCACGGCCAGCACGCCATGTGGCGCTTGCAACAAGGGGGCCACCTGAGGAATGGTCTGCAGCACCGCCAGCACATTGGTGTGCATGATGCGATCAAAGCGCTCGCGGGTGGCAGTGTCACTGAAAGGCTGTCGATCGATCACGCCCGCCACATGAATCACCAGATCCAATTTTTCGCCATCAAGTTGCCAGGCCAGGCCACTGACGCTGGTCGGCTCTGCCACATCGACCGCCAAGGCCCGATCGACCCAGCTTTGCAAGGCTTTGATATCGTCGGCCTTGCGCGCCGTGGCAATCACATGCCAGCCGTCTTGCTTGTATTGCCGCGCCAACTCTTGACCAATGCCGCGCGATGCGCCCAAGATCAGCACACGCTTCATGATCTTTACACCAGCTCAATGGCCATGGCAGTGGCTTCACCACCACCGATGCACAAGGTGGCCAGGCCTTTTTTCAGGCCACGCGCTTGCAAGGCATGCAGCAAGGTGACCAAGATGCGGGCACCACTGGCACCAATCGGGTGGCCCAAGGCGCAGGCGCCACCATTGACGTTGACGATGTCATGCGGCACCTTGAGCTCGGCCATCAAAGCCATGGGCACCACCGCAAAGGCTTCGTTGACCTCCCACAGATCCACGTCTTTGGCACTCCAACCGATTTGCTGCAGCAACTTTTGCGTGGCGCCCACCGGTGCGGTGGTGAACCACTCGGGCTCTTGGGCAAACACGCTGTGGCCCAACACGCGAGCCAAAGGTTTGCAGCCCAGTGACTTGGCGGTGCTCTCACGCATCATGATCAAAGCGGCGGCTCCATCGTTGATCGAAGAGCTTGAGGCTGCCGTGATGGTGCCGTCTTTTTTGAAGGCGGGGCGCAAACTGGCAATCTTGTCGAGTTTGACCTTGCCCGGGCCTTCATCGATGCTCACCACCCGATCACCACCGCGTTCTTTGACCGTGACCGGTGCGATTTCGGCTGCAAAAGCTCCACTGTGGCCCGCCTCTTGGGCGCGCTTGACGCTGGTGGTGGCAAAGGCATCTTGTTGTTCACGGGTGAAGTGGTATTTGGCCGCACAGTCTTCCCCAAAAGTGCCCATGCTGCGGCCGGCTTCATAAGCGTCTTCCAAGCCGTCCAGCATCATGTGGTCATAAACTTGGGAGTGACCCATGCGATAGCCCCCCCGACCTTTGAGCAACAAATAGGGAGCATTGGTCATGCTCTCCATGCCGCCAGCCACCATCACTTGAGCGCTGCCAGCATGCAACATGTCGTGTGCGAACATGGCCGCGCGCATGCCCGATCCACACATTTTGGACAAGGTGACCGCACCCACGCCTTTGGGCAAACCGGCCTTGAAACCGGCTTGGCGGGCGGGCGCCTGGCCCTGGCCCGCCATCAGGCAGTTGCCCATCAGCACCTCATCCACCCGATCGGGCGATACCCCTGAACGAGCCAAGGCGGCGGCGATGGCCACGCCACCCAAATCGTGGGCCGCCAAACTTGAAAAATCACCCTGAAAACTGCCCATGGGCGTGCGTGCTGCGCCCACTATCACAATCGAATCAGACATGCCAAACTCCTGGTTTCAAAATGAAAAAATGCCGTTTGGAGATCCATCCGGCGCAAAGGTTCAGAAAAAATCATGGCGCACAAAGTGCTGGCCAAGGTGGTTTGCGACAAAGCGTCCCATGTGTGCGTCTGTGCCCGATTGAGCTTTCAACTCATGCGCGGGTAGCGCTTGATGGCGTTGCGAAACACGTCCACCACCTCTTGCGCCCCCTGCATGGACACGCCCAGGTCTTTGACCAGTCCGTCCGAGACACCGTACACCCAACCATGGATGGCCACTTTTTGGCCACGTCCCCAGGCATCTTGCATCACATTGGACATGGCGACATTGCCCACTTGCTCGATCACATTCATCTCGCACAAGGTGTTTTCCATCTCATTCTGAGACAGGTGCATCAGGCGCTGGCGATGTCGCAACTTGACGTCTTGGACATGGCGCAACCAGTTGTCGGCCAGGCCGATGCGCATGCCACGCGCCGCGGCCAGCACGCCACCACAGCCGTAATGGCCCACCACCATGATGTGCTCGACCCGCAAGGCATCGACGGCATATTGGATGACCGACAAGGCATTGAGGTCCGAGTGCACCACCACATTGGCCACATTTCGGTGCACAAACACCTCGCCTGGATCCAAACCCGTGATTTGGTTGGCGGGCACCCGACTGTCCGAACAGCCAATCCAGAGGTATTTGGGCGACTGCTGCTGGGCCAGGCTGCGGAAAAAACCAGGCGACTCCTGCTCCATCCGCGCCGCCCAGGCGCGGTTGTTGTCAAACAGGTGTTGCAAAGATGAACTCATGGCGTGATCTTAACGGCTCAGGCGGTTTCAGCGAACAATTCACGACCGATCAGCATGCGCCGAATTTCACTGGTGCCCGCACCGATTTCGTACAACTTGGCGTCGCGCCACAAGCGGCCCAGTGGGTACTCATTGATGTAGCCATTGCCACCAAAAATCTGCACGCCCTCACCGGCCATCCAAGTGGCTTTTTCGGCACACCACAAAATCACGCTGGCGCAGTCTTTGCGCACCTGGCGCACGTGTTCGGCGCCCAACTGGTCCAGATTTTTGCCAATCGTGTAACAAAAGGCCCGACCGGCTTGCAGCACGGTGTACATGTCGGCCACTTTGCCCTGAATCAGCTGGAACTCGCCGATGCTTTGACCAAATTGCTTGCGATCATGAATATAAGGAATGACGTTGTCCATCACCGCTTGCATGATGCCAATGGGGCCAGCGGCCAGCACGGCTCGCTCGTAGTCCAAGCCGCTCATCAAAACCTTGGCCCCTTGATTCAAGCCCCCCAAAATGTGCGATTCGGGCACTTCGACGTTTTCAAACACCAGCTCGCCGGTGTGGCTGCCACGCATGCCCAGTTTGTCCAGCTTTTGGGCAATTGAAAATCCCTTCATGCCTTTTTCAATCAGAAAGGCCGTGACCCCGCGCGCGCCCAGCTCTGGCTCGGTCTTGGCATACACCACCAAAGTGTCGGCATCAGGGCCGTTGGTGATCCACATCTTGTTGCCATTGAGCAGGTAGTAGCCCCCTTTGTCCTGGGCACGCAGCTTCATGCTGATGACGTCGCTGCCCGCACCAGGCTCAGACATGGCCAGGGCACCCACATGCTCGCCACTGATCAGTTTAGGCAGGTACTTTTGTTTTTGAGCTTCGCTGCCATTGCGTTTGATCTGATTCACACACAAATTCGAGTGGGCACCGTAAGACAAGCCCACGCTGGCCGACGCGCGTGAGATTTCTTCCATCGCCACCATGTGGGCCAAATACCCCATGTTCGCACCGCCATAGGCCTCGGGCACGGTGATGCCCAGCACGCCCAAATCGCCCATCTTGCGCCACAAGTCCATGGGGAATTGATCGCTGCGATCGATCTCAGCCGCGCGCGGCGCGATCTCGGCTTGAGCGAATTCGTGCACCGCATCGCGCAAGGCGTCGATGTCCTCTCCCAATTGAAAGTTCAGTCCAGGCAACGTGCTCATGTCAATACCTCAGTAAGTTTTGGGAATCGGGGCAATGGTGGCTTGCATGATGGCGCAGTCTTTGCGTTGACCTTGCTCATCAATGTGCACCACATGGGCGGTGGCCACGATCACCCGGCGGCCCGCGCGCACCACCTCACCCGTGGCCAACAAACGCCCTGATGGGTAGGCGGCCAGAAAATTGATTTTGTATTCAATGGTGGTGACCTCCAACTCGGGTGCTGCCACCGTCAAGGCCGCGTATCCGGCTGTGATGTCAGCCAACGCACCAATGGCACCCCCATGGAACACGCCCTGTTGCTGGGTGACGCGTTCGGCATAAGGCAATTCAATCTCGACCCGCCCGGCTTGTACGCTGACCAACTGGGCGCCCAAGTGCACCATCAAGCCTTGACGCACAAAACTGCCATGCACCCTTTGCCACAAGACCGGATCGGATGAAGTCGGTGAGGTGACGCTCATTTTTTGCTGTGCCGCGCCAACAACGCACGGGCTTCCTTTTCTTGAACTTTGACTTCATCCAGGTTGACTTGAATTTCACGCAATTGCTCTTCCAGCTGACCCCGGTGGTGGGCCAAAACGGTCAAGAATTTTTGCAATTGCGGCACCGTATCGCGCGGGCTGTCGTACATGTCAATGATGTCTTTGGCCTCGCTCAAGGACAACCCCAGCCGCTTGGCGCGCAAGGTCAAACGCAAGCGGGTACGATCCCGGCTGCTGTAGACCCGATTGCGCCCACCCGGCCCGCCGCGCGTGGGCTGCAACAATCCCATGTCCTCGTAAAAGCGAATGGCCCTGGTGGTGAGGTCAAACTCTTGTGCGAGATCGCTGATGGTGTAAGTGGTCGCCATGTTGACAAATTGACGTTTACGTAAACGTCAATTATGAAGGAAAATTGTGTTGATGAACAACTCTTTGTCCGAACTGAGTTACCCACTGGCCTCCAACCGGCCCGCTGCAGGACAAGCTCTGGACGTGGCCGATGGCCTGCGCTGGCTGCGCATGGCCTTGCCTTTTGCCTTGGACCACATCAATTTGTGGTTGCTGCGCGACCACTTTGATGGCCGTGACGGTTGGACCTTGGTCGACACCTGCATCGACACCCCCCAGTCCCGTCAAGCTTGGGAAGATGTTTTTCAGAACCATTTAGAGGGGCTGCCCATTGTTAGGATAGTAATTACTCACATGCATCCCGATCACATTGGATTGGCACATTGGCTGTGTGAGCGATGGCAAGCACCGATGTGGATCAGCATGGGCGATTACTTGAATGCCCGTTTGGGCAGTGGCGCCGTTCGGGGCTTTGGCGGCGAAGCCGCCAGGCGGTTTTTTGCCCAGCATGGCATCAGCGACCCGCAAGACTTGCATGCCGTGGGCTTGCACGGGCCGCGCTATGGGGACATGGTGCCGCAAGTGCCCAGCCAGTACCGGCGCTTGCTCAACGGCCAAGAAGTGCACATTGGCAAGCGAAACTGGCGCTGCATCGTGGGATACGGCCACGCACCCGAGCACATGGCCTTGTACGACGAAGCGGGCGGATTGTTGATCAGCGGCGACATGGTGTTGCCGCGCATCAGCACCAACGTCTCTGTCTACGAGGCCGACCCCGAAGGCGATCCTTTGGGCTTGTTCTTGAATTCCATCCAAGGATTCATGGGTTTGCCGCTCGAGACCCGGGTGTTGCCCTCACATGGCGACCCCTTTATCGGTCTGCACACGCGGGTGGCCCAGTTGCAACAACACCATGCCGAACGTTTGCAAGAGTTGACAGAGGCCTGCCGCGACAAGGCCCAATCGGCATTGGACATCTTGCCCGTGCTGTTCAAACGCCAATTGGACTCGCACCAGCTGGCTTTTGCCATGGGTGAGGCCATTGCGCATTTGAACCATTTGTGGCACCAAAAGCGCCTGAACCGACAGCGCGATGCACACGGCGTCTGGCGTTTTCAGGCCGTTTGAATCCAAACGGCTGGGGTGGCGCCAGCTCTACCCGGTATTTCGCAGCCCAGCGGCGATGCCGTTGATGGACAAGTGAATGGCCCTTTGGATCAACTCGTCTCGGTCTTGTGGACGCCGACTCTCGCGGTAGCGTCGAATCAATTCCACCTGCAAATGGTGCAAAGGGTCAATGTACGGGAAGCGATGCCGAATGGATCGCTCAAGCGAGGGGTTGTCTGCCAAACGGTGCCGCTGCCCGCTGATCATGAAGAGGGCTTCGCAGGTCGCATGCCACTCGTGCATGATTTGATTCAAGACCTTCTTGCGCAATGGCGCCTCAGTGACCAATTCGGCATATCGTTTGGCCAAAGTCAAATCGCTTTTGGCCAACACCATGTCCATGTTCGATAGCAATGACCTGAAAAAAGGCCAATGCTTGTGCATGTCGCGCAACAAGCCCAAGGCGGCCCTGGGCTTGAGCGTGGGATGTTCGTGCACAAATTGCTGAACAGCCGATCCAAACCCATACCAACCGGGCAAAGCAAGGCGGCACTGCCCCCATCCGAACCCCCAAGGGATGGCTCTGAGATCTTCGATGCGTGGCGGCAGAGACCCTGACTTGGGCCTGCTGGCGGGCCTGGATCCAATGTTGAGGCCCGCAATTTCTCGAATGGGTGTGGTTTGAAAAAAATAGCTGGCAAAGCCCTCGGTCTCATGGACCAATTTTCGGTAACTTGACATGCTGATTCGAGACAACCAATCTGCCGCTTGTGAATACTCAGGGTGGCTGCCTTGAGTGTTGGGGATCAGCGTGGCTTCTAAGGTGGCCGCCACCAAAGTCTCAAGGTTGCGTCGACCGATTTCAGGGTTGGCATACTTTGAGCCGATGACCTCACCTTGCTCGGTCAATCGAATTTGACCGCATACCGTCCCAGGTGGCTGCGCCAAAATGGCTTGGTAGCTGGGTCCACCACCTCGTCCCACGGTCCCTCCACGGCCATGAAACATTCGCAATCGGATGGGGCGCTGTGTTGACAATTGACGGAACAACTCAACCAAAGCCAATTCGGCCTGATACAACTCCCAATTGCTGGTGAAGATGCCCCCATCTTTGTTGCTGTCCGAATAACCCAGCATGATGTCTTGTTCTGCCCCACTGTGGACCACCAGATCTGACACGCCATCGATGGCATAAAAGTCACGCATGATCAAGGGTGCGTTGCGCAGATCGGCAATGGTCTCGAACAACGGAACCACAATCAAATCACTGACCGCCCCCTGAGCGCCCAGCGTTGCGCGCATCAGTCCCGTTTCTTTGAGCAACAACAAAACTTCTAACAAATCACTGACCGATTCAGTGTGGCTGATGATGTAGTGCCGTATGGCGCGGTTGCCATGGCGCGCGACGATCTGCTTGGCTTGCTCAAAAACAGCCAGTTCTTTCAGCGTCGCATCCGAGTAACGCACGCCCATCACACGAAGGGGTCTTGCTTCACGCAACATCTTCAGCAAAATTTGCTCGCGCTGCACCTCGTTCAATGTCAGATAGTTTTTTTCAACTCCAGCGGCATGGAGCAACTCAGAAATCACCGCCTCGTGTTGGTCTGAACTTTGTCGCAAATCCAACGTGGCCAAATGAAAGCCAAACACATCGACAGCACGCATCAGGTCTTTCAGACGAAAGCCAACCAACTCGCCACAACCGTGTGACAGCAAAGATTGCTCAATGGTGCGCAAATCTTCCAAGAATTCATCAGGCTTCAGGTAGGGGCAATCTGGCGGCAATGCATGCCTGGCAGCGTCCTGGTCGCTCCATAACTTGAGCGTGGCGGCCAATCGGGCGTAGATGAACGTCAAGGCACGGCGATAGGGTTCATCGCTTCTGTGCCGATTGTCATCGGGTGACGCATCGGCCAATGCTTGCATTTGCGGCGACACACTGACCAGCATGGTGCTCATGGACAACTCGCCTCCCAATCGGTGTACTTGCGTCAAGTAATGTCGCAACACCACCTCGGTTTGGCGTCGCAATGCATAGGCCAAAGTTTGGGCATCGACATTGGGATTGCCATCGCGATCACCACCGATCCATTGACCCATGCGCAAAAATGCAGGCACAGAATGGCCATTCAACTGGGCTTCCAATTCGCCATAAATCTTTGGAATTTCGGGCAAGAAAGTGGATTCGTAGTAACTCAAGGCATTGTCTATTTCGTCAATGACCGTCAACTTGGAAAAGCGCAGCAGACGGGTCTGCCAAAGTTGCAACACGCTGGCTCGCACCCTGGCCTGCAACATGGCCAATTCATTTTCAGACACGACATCGGGTTGACCTCGACGGGCTTGCATGCGGGTCATGATTTCATCGCGTTGCGCCAAACACTCTGCAATGCTGCGCTCAGCATCCAAAATGCTTTTGCGTTGGACTTCGGTCGGATGGGCCGTCAGCACCGGCGACACGTGAAAGCCCCCCAATGCCTTGGCCACATGCTTTGGATTCAATCCCGTGTGGTTCAATCGCTGCATGGTCCACTTGAGCATTCCCGGTTGAAATTGACCTGCCCGCTCATGCACAAGTCGCCTGCGAATGTGATGCCTGTCCTCGGCCAAATTGGCCAAATGACTGAAGTATGTGAACGCCCTGATCACCCTGATCGCGTCTGCACCAGAGAGTGAAGCCAGCAACTTTTTGAGCGCGCGGTCCGCTTTCGCATCCGTATCCCGCCTGAAGGTGACGGACAACTGACGAATTTGCTCGATCAGCTCATAGGTTTTCTCGCCCTCTTGGCTGCGAATCACATCCCCCAACATTCGCCCCAACCAACGGATGTCGTCGATCAGGGGTTGTTCTGTGGTCTTGTCTTGGCGCGCACTCAGCTTCTTGGGCGCAACACGGGTCTTGAGGTATTGCATGCTCATTTTGCCTTTTTCGGGGATTGGCGATCGTAATTGAAATGGCGATGTACCCCAATTCGCCAGTTACAAAAGAAGCCCTCAGAGATCGGTGTTCAGGGCGTGCTCGCGCAGCTCTTTGCGGCGCAGCGAGTAGTCGGGCAAGACTTGGCCCACGGCATCCCAAAATTGCGCACTGTGGTCCATGACCTTCAAGTGGCTGAGTTCATGCACCACCACATAGTCGATCAAAGCGGGCTTGAGGTGCATCAAGCGCCAATTCAGTCTGATGCGGCCATCGGCACTGGCGCTGCCCCAACGGGTGCGAGCGCCCGACAGGCTCAAATGGGTCCAGCGCACACCCGCCACGTCGGCAAAGTGATCCAGCCTCTGGGTGAAGTGTGGGCGGGCCTGGCGCATCAGCCAAGACTGGACCGCATCGCGTATTTGCTCGCTCTGAGCCTGAGGGGGCAGTCCCAAGTACAGCCGAGGTCGATCTGGCCCGTCTTGTAAAACCGGGTGTCGTTGGCCCCCCGATGGATCAGACCCCAAAAACATTTGGACCGGGCAGCCCAAATATGGAAAACAAGCCCCATGGCGCCATTCAATCGCGTGCTCGAGTTGACGTTGCTTGAGTGCTTGACCCTCTGACAATTTGCGAACGATCCAATCGGCCTTTTCTTGCAAGGCCGCTTCAATTTCCTTCAAACCGACCCAGCGTGGCGCGCGCACCTCAAGGCCATCAGGGCCCACCAGCATGCCAATGGTGCGACGTCGCACCCGCTTCAATGCATAGGGCACAGCCTGGCCAGCCAACACCGTCACGCGCTGCTTGGTCTGCTTGGCCTCATCATTTGAATCTGGGGTGAGAGGTTGGCCGATGGGTCCAGCCGTTGGAGCCGGGGCAAAAAGATCAAGCACCAATTGCACCAGGCCCATGTCTCATCCTCGTGGATAGGCCTCGGGGTCCAAGCGACGCATCTCGGACTCGATCCAGTTTTGCACCTGTTGCATCAACTCTTCGGGCTCGCGGCCAGCGCTGTCGATGGGCGCGCCGATCGACACATCGACGATGCCGGGTCGCTTGATCAAGGCCTTGCGGGGCCAGCATTTGGCAGAGGTCACCGCGATGGGGATCACTGGCGCGCCAGTCTCGACTGCCAATCGAGTGCCACCGCTTTTGTATGTCCCTTGTTGACCGCGCGCGATGCGCGTCCCCTCAGGAAACATGATGACCCAGACACCACGGGCGAGCAATGCGCGCCCTTGCAGAACCACTTTGTTGAAAGCTTGGGCACGTTGACTGCGATCGATGTGGATCATGTCAAGCCGGCCCATGGCCCAGCCAAAAAATGGAACACGCAGCAGTTCTTTTTTAAATACATAGGCCAGCGGATGGGGCATGATCACCGGCATCAGAAAAGTCTCATAGGTAGACTGATGCTTGACCAACAAGATGGCCGGGCTGGTGCTTGAGGTCGGCAAGTTCTCTAAGCCCTGAATCCTGTGACGCACCCCCAAAATGACGCGCGCGCCCTCAATGGACATGCGCAACCAACCCACTGCCCACCAATACAGCCGGTCGCCTCTGATGCCCACCGCTGCCATGCCCAAAATCACCAAGGCGTAAGGCAATACCGTCACGCCCATCCAGGCGAAATGCAAGACTGCACGCAAGGCATTCATGCCGAATCCACCGAGGGCGCATGACCCCAACCACCCTCGGGTCCACCGTCAGGGGCCAAATGCAGCCAGTGAGCAACAAATGCGGCCAAGTCGTCATGCACCAGAGTCCCTGGCGGGAACGTGGCGGGCAAAGCTTGGCCGCGCAAAGCAGCGCCCTTGCCCGTCAGCACCAGGTGCGGTGCACATCCCAAGGACAAGCCAGCTTGCAGATCACGCAAACTGTCACCCACCACCGGCACACCCTGCAAGTTGACACCAAAGCGTTCTGCGATTTGCTCCATCAGGCCCGAAGCGGGTTTGCGGCAGCGGCAAGATTCTTCTGGGCTGTGGGGACAAAAGAACACCGCATCGATGCGGCCACCGACAGCGGCCAACATTTTGTTCATTCGATCGTGCATGGCATTGAGCGCGGCCATGTCAAAAAGGCCTCTGCCCAGTCCCGACTGGTTGGTGGCCACCGCCACCTGCACGCCCGCATGGTTGAGTTGCGCGATGGCCTCGAGTGCGCCAGGCAAAGGGACCCATTCGTCAGGAGACTTGACGTAATCGTCGCGATCGACGTTGATGGTGCCATCGCGATCGAGGATGACCAATTTGGTATTCATGGTCAGCTGGCCGCCAATTGCGACAAATCAGCCACTCGGTTCATGGCCTGGTGCAGTTGCTTGAGCAAACTTTGACGGTTCAAGCGCAAGTCCAATTGCTCAGCGTTGACCATCACCCCATCAAAAAAAGCATCGACTTCGGCTCGCAAAACCGATAGGGCTTTGAGCGAAGCCGTGTGATCGCCTTGCTCAAACAGCACATCGGCCTGAGGCAATACACTTTGCATGCGGGCATGCAAAGCGAGTTCGGCAGGCTCTTGCAACAAGGCCATGTTGACTTGGGGCTCGACTGCGTTTTGGGCTTCTCCCGCCTTTTTCAAGATGTTGGCAATGCGTTTGTTGGCTGCGGCCAGGGCCGCAGCCTCGGGCAATGCGGCAAATGCGCGCACGGCTTGCAAGCGCTGCTCGACATCAGAGAGTCGCTCAGGGCGCAAGGCCAACACAGCGGCCACCTCTTGAGCGCTATAGCCTTGCTCGCGCAGGCTGCCAGCCAAGCGGTCCAACACAAAATCATTCAGTGCCACGGTCGGGTCGGTGATGAGTGAACCAAACACGGGCACCGCAGCACGCCACAAAGCACTCAAGCTCACGGGCAATTGAGCTTCGACCAACATGCGAATCACGCCCAAAGCGTGACGACGCAACGCAAATGGGTCTTTGTCACCTGTTGGCAAGTTACCAATGCCAAACATGCCCACCAAGGTCTCGAGCTTGTCGGCCAAAGCCACCACCAAACCGACATCGTTGCGAGGCAATTCATCGCCTGCAAAACGGGGTTTGTAGTGGTCTTCGATGGCCAGTGCAACCGCTTCGCTCAAGCCGTCGTGGCGCGCATAGTAACCACCCATGATGCCTTGCAGTTCGGGGAACTCGCCCACCATGTCGGTCAGCAAATCGGTTTTGGCCAAGCGAGCCGCCTGCTCGACCTCAGACAGCCACTGATCAGAGGCTGCAGGCCACTGTCGGGCCAGCGCCTTGGCCATGGCCACCACTCGCTGGGTTCTCTCGCCTTGAGTGCCCAGTTTATTGTGATACACGACCTTGGCCAAGCCATCGACACGCGACTGCAAAGTCTTTTTGCGGTCTTGATCAAAAAAGAACTTGGCATCGGCCAGACGAGGTCGCACCACCCTCTCGTTGCCGCCAATGACTGCACTGGGATCGGTGGGTCGGATGTTGCTGACCACCAAAAAATGGCGTGTCAATTTGCCTTGGGCATCCAACAGCGGAAAGTACTTTTGATTCGCCTTCATGGTCAGAATCAGGCACTCTTGAGGCACGCCCAAGAATTCGGCCTCGAATTGACAAGTCAGCACATTGGGGCGCTCAACCAAAGCCGTGACCTCATCGAGCAAGGCATCGTCCTCTATGGGTCGCACACCACCGCCCACGCGTTGGGCAGCACCTTGCAATTGCTGGACGATCTCGGCTTGGCGAGCCTGAAAAGAGGCCATGACAGCGCCTTGGCTCAACAAGGTATCGGCATACGCATCTGCATCTTTGATTTCAATTTCAGGGACAGCCGCCTCGAATCGATGACCTCGTGTGGTACGGCCCGCACGCAGACCCAAGGCCGAGACCGGCACGATGTGGGCGCCATGCAAAGCGATCAAGCCATGTGCCGGCCGCACAAAGTTGACGCTGCTCCACCCCGGCATCTCGCAGTCGCTGTGCAACTGGTATTGCATCACTTTAGGGATGGGCAATTTGGCGATGGCTTCGTCCAGCGCCTTTTGCAAGCCCGCAGCCAAATCGACACCCGCAGCCATGCTGTCGTAAAACAAGGCTTCGGCCTTGCCATCGGGTTCGCGCTTGAGTTGGGGCAGCATGGCGGGCACGTCTGCGGCTGCCACGCCCAGAGCTTGCAATTTTTTGATCAATGCGGGGGTGGCTTGACCTTGGGCATCCAAGCCCACCGTCACTGGCATCAGCTTTTGCCGAACCGAACGATCGGCCGCCTTGGACAAGACCGAGGTCACATGGGCGGCCAGTCGACGCGGTGTGGCATACGGGGTGACGATCGAATGGGTTTCGATCAAGCCTTGGGCCTTGAGTTGGGCGGCCAGCACCTGGGCAAAGGCATCGCCCAGTTTGCGCAAGACCTTGGGCGGCAGTTCTTCGACCAGCAGTTCGACCAGCAAATTGGAGGTGTTCATGCTCAGGCCACCTTCTTTTGCAACTGGGCCACCCACTCGGGCGGTGCCATCGGAAAGCCCAAGCGCTCACGGCTTTCCAAATAACTTTGGGCCACGCTGCGCGCCAGGTTGCGGATGCGCCCAATGTAGGCGGCGCGCTCGGTCACACTGATGGCACCTCGGGCATCGAGCAAATTGAACGTGTGCGCCGCTTTCAACACCTGCTCGTAAGCGGGCAAGGCCAGTTGGACTTGCATCAAGTGCTGAGCTTGTTTTTCGTGGGCACTGAAGGCCGTGAACAAAAACTCGACATCAGAGTGCTCAAAGTTGTAGGTGGATTGCTCGACCTCGTTTTGTTTGTACACATCGCCATAGCTCAGGCCTTCGGTCCACTTCAGGTTGTAGACGTTGTCCACGCCTTGCAGGTACATGGCCAGGCGCTCTAGGCCATAGGTGATCTCACCGGTGATGGGTCGGCAGTCGATGCCACCGACTTGCTGAAAGTAGGTGAACTGGGTCACTTCCATGCCATTGAGCCAGACTTCCCAGCCCAAGCCCCAAGCGCCCAAAGTGGGGTTTTCCCAATCGTCTTCGACAAAACGAATGTCGTTTTTCTTCAGATCAAAGCCCAATGCTTCCAACGAGCCCAAGTACAACTCAAGGATGTTGGCAGGCGCTGGCTTGAGCACCACTTGGTATTGGTAGTAATGTTGCAAACGGTTGGGGTTTTCGCCATAACGACCATCTTTGGGTCGGCGCGATGGCTGCACATAGGCGGCCTTCCAGGGCTCGGGGCCGATGGCGCGCAAAAACGTGGCGGTGTGCGAGGTGCCCGCGCCCACTTCCATGTCATAGGGTTGCAACAGGGCACAGCCCTGGGCATCCCAGTACGACTGAAGTTGGAGAATGATTTGCTGAAAAGTCAACATGACCGCATCAATGGGAACAAAGTTCCCATTGTAGGTCGGTCAGAGTGTCTGATGGCGTCGGCTCAGCTGAATCCGACCTGCGAGCGCAAAGCAGCTCGGCCCGGGCTGGTCATCAGATCGATCAGCACTTGAGCCTGCTTCGCGAACCGGGCTCGGGTGTTGATGGCCGCCGTGTAGGTGGTGGTCAATTCAAAGGGTTGAGGCAAGGTGCCGATCAGCTCGACCCCCTGGGTGAACATGATTTCGGTCACCTGGGTGCCCCCAATGGCCCCTGCAATGGCCTCTTGGGCCATGGCCTGCATGGCTTTGGCTCCGGTGGAATAGGTCTTCCAGCGGGCCGCCACCTCGTCCATCAAGCCCAAACGAATCAGAATTTTTTTGAAATGTGCGCCCGCCGTGGATCGATCGGGG
>CAWUNN010000010.1:0-14691 GCA_963923185.1 uncultured Limnohabitans sp.
CGCACCAGGTCGCGGGTGCGCATGGCCACGCTGGGGTTGGGGTCGGTGATCGACAGCCCATCTGGGGCCACCAACAACCAATGCAAGCCTGTGACGGGCACTCCATGCTCGCGTGCCATCTGTCCCCATGCCCGGGCTTGGGTCAAGCTGATGCGATCGGGCGCTTCGTGCAAGGTGAAAGGTGCGACCTCAAGCCCCACATAGCCTAAGCGGGCGGCATGGCGACATTGTTCCTCGAAGGGCATGGGTCGCAAGACCTCGTTGCACAGCGCAAAGTTGAACGGGGCCATGTGAACAGTGCCTCAGCCGCGCGACCACAGCGATTGAACAGACTTCCACGCACCCATCACCCGTCGGTTGAAAGAGGGGATGTACATCAGCATGGTGAACACCGTGACCACGGCCAAAGAGGCGCAGATCGGGCGCACAAAAAACGGCTCTAGGCTGCCATCCGACAGCACCAAGCCTCGACGCAGGCTTTTGTCCAGCAACTCTCCCAGAACCAAACCCAGCACCAAGGGGGCCATCTCGTAGCCGCGACGCCGCAAAAAGAAAGCCGCGATGCCGATGATGACCATGCAATACACGTCAAAGAGTCGCGATGAAATGGCAAACGCACCCACCGTGCACAGTACAAAGATGATGGGCATCAGCACCGTGCGCTTGACGCGCAAGACATACAGCAATGGGCGCACCATGAACAAGCCAAACAGCAAGATGCTGAAGGTGGCGATGGTGGTCATGGCCACCACATCGTAGACAAACTGTGGGGTTTTGATCATCAGCATGGGGCCGGGTTGAATGCCATGGATGATCATGGCAGCCATCAACACGGCGGCCGGGGCCGAGCCGGGAATGCCCAAGGCCAAAGCAGGAATGATGCCCCCTGGGATGGCCGACATGTCGCCGGTTTCAGCGGCCATCAGGCCATCGATCGAGCCTTTGCCAAATTTTTCTTTTTCTGGGCTGACCGCTTTGGCTGCCGCATAAGACATCCACGCGCCCGAATCTTCGCCAATGCCAGGCAAGATGCCCGTCACCACCCCAATGACCCCAGAGCGAAACACCGTGCGCCAGTACTGGGCCACTTCGCGAAAGCGCGGCAACACCGAGTCGCGCATCTCGATGATCTTGCGCTCCACCGGATCGGCCAAGGTGGTCAAGATTTCGGCAAAGCCAAAGGCGCCAATCAGGGCCGGAATCAATGAGATGCCGCCCGACATCTCATCCCAACCAAAGGTGAATCGGTCGTAGGCGTACAGACCCTCTTGACCGATCTGCGCAATCAACAAGCCCAGACAGCCCATCAGCCAACCCTTGATGGGGTCTTCGCCCACGATGCTGCCCGACATGGCCACCCCGAACAAGGCCAACCAAAAAAACTCAAAGGCCCCAAACGACAAAGCGATCTCGGCCAGCGAGGGCGTGAACATGGCCAAGCACAGCACGCCAAACAAGGTGCCGGTGAACGCCCCAGAGGTGGCGATGCCAATGGCCCGACCGGCTTGGCCCTGGCGAGCCAACGCATAACCATCGGCGCACGATGCCGCATTGGCAGCGGTGCCAGGGATGTTGAGCAAGATCGCGCTGCGACTGCCGCCATACAAGGTGCCCACATAGGCGCAGATCAACACCAAGATGGCGTCGTTGGGCTCCATCTTGATGGTCAAGGTGGTCAGCAAGGCGATGCACAAGGTGGCAGAAAGCCCAGGCATGCAACCCACCAAGATGCCAATGAAAGCGCCGCCCAGGCCATAGGCCAAAGACCAAAAATTCAAAAAGCTCAGGTACGAAGTGCCCAGCATCTGAAGACCGTCAAGCATCTGTGGCCCCTCGCTTCAAGGCAATCGAACCAAGAAAAATTCTTGGAAGATCAAAGTGATGACCACGCCCGCCACCAAGCCAATTGCAGCGGCTTTGAGCAGCCCTTTGAGCATCACATTGAGCCCGCCGTGTGCGGTGCCCGATGCCGAGCGCTGAAGCAGGGTGATGGTCACCGTGATGAACAGCGCAGCAGCGATCCAAAAGCTCAGGCCATGGCCCACCATGCCCAGCGCAAAACCGCAGCACAAGACCAAGATGACCCCGATGCGACGCAGCTCGTGCCCATCTTGGGTGGGCCGTGCGTCCTGGGGCTTTTGCAAAGCCCCGCGCGAGATCGATCGAATGGCCATGAGCACCCCCAACAAGATGATCGCCACCCCCAAGCAGGCGGGCAAGAGGCCCGGAATGGTGTAAGGGTTGATGTCTTGTTGCTCGAGCCGATCCATGCGAAGCGACTCGACCAGCGTGGCCACGCCCAGCAACACCCAGGCCAGCGACTGCCAAGCGTCTGCGCGCGCAGCGCTGTAGCCTGCGCTTGGCGGCCGGTGGTCTTGCGGCTCGAGAGGTTCAGGTGTGTGTTCCATGTCGATGTGGCGTCTGTCTGTGCGTCAAGGCTTGGCAATGCCCACGGTGTCGGGCGAGACTTTGGCCTTGCCGCTGTCAAACAACAACCAGGCGTTGGCTTGCACCGCAGGAGCGACCGCGGTGCTGGCCTCGGCCCCAAAGTAAGGTGCAAACAGCGCTCCACGGCTGGTGGCGTATTTTTTCAGGGCTTCGCTCTTGCTGATTTGCTCGGCCCAGATTTTTTCAACGGTTTTGACCACTTCGTCGGGCACACCCTTGGGAATGAAGATGCCAAAGTAATTGGCCGGCGCTTTGAAGCCGGGCACGGTTTTGGACAGCGGTTCGATCACGCCAAAGCCTTCCAAATCCAAGGCCTTGTCGCTGACCGTGGCCAAGGGCCTGAGGCGCTTGCCCCGGATCATGTCGGCCTGCTCGACCGCCAATTGGGTGGTGGACTCGGTCTCGCCCGCCACCGTGGCCACCACCGCTGGGTTGCCACCGTCGTAGGTCACATGGCGGTACTTGACGCCAGTGAACTTGGCCACCAAGTCGGCCGCATTGTGGCCGCTGGAGGTCAAGCCGGCGGTGGCGATGGTGACTTGGCCAGGCTTGGCCTTCATGGCATCGAGCCAGTCTTTGGCCGTCTTGTATGGGGTGTTGGGGTTCACGCCAATCAACTGGACATTGGCCACGTTCAAGAACAAGTGCCAATCTGAGATGCGGGTTTTGAGCATGCCCAAGGTTTCATACGCGCCCAAGTCTTGGGCCGCCCCTGCGGTCCAGGTGTAACCGTCTTTGGCCGCATCCAACGTGCTCTTGGTGCCAATCGAGCCCGAGGCGCCGGGTTGGTTGACGATGACCACCTTTTGGCCCAAATGCTTTTCTACCTCTGCGGCGGTGACCCGGGTCACTTGGTCGGTCGAGCCACCCGCTGCCCACGGCACGATGATGGTGATGGGGCGCTGCGGCTTCCAGTCTTGGGCCCCCACAGTGGGGGCCAAGACCACACAGCCCAAAGCCAGGGCGAGGCATTTCAAGGTGTTGCGTTTGCTCATGGATCGTCTCCTTTTCAATGGGTGAGTCAAGCTCTCAGGTAGGACAAAATCACATCGGTCATGTGCCGCAAGCGCTGGGCCTTGGCGGCTGGCGCCAACAGCTTGCGGTTGAAGATGGCCGACAGCGTGTGCTGGTTGGACAGGTAAAACGACGACAAGCCCGCGATGCTGATGTACAGCTGGACGGGATCGACATCGGGTTTGAAGACCTTTTTTTTCACACCCTGATCCAAGATGTGTTTGATCATGGACACAAAGGGGGTGTGCATTTTGCGAATCTCTTTGGACTGGCGCAAATGCTTGGCTTGGTGCAGATTGGCGCTGTTGAGCAAGGTCAGGTATTCGGGGTGTTGCAGGTAATAGTTCCAGGTCAAGGCGATCAATTTGCGGATCGCCTCGATCGGCTCTTCTTGCTCCAAGGCCAAGGCTTTTTCTGAATCGCGCTTGTGTGCGTAGTTGGCCTCGAGCACCGCTGAGAACAAGGCGTCTTTGTTGCCAAAGTAGTGGTAGAGCATGCGCTTGTTGATGCCCGCGACTTGGGCGATGCGGTCCACACGCGCGCCGCCCAAACCATGGCGAGCGAATTCCTCGCGTGCGGTTTTCAGGATTTGGGCACGCATGCGCTCGGGGTCACGAACGGGTGCTTTGGCGGGAACGCTGCTCATCTTGGGTCTGTGGACTTGGCCTTTGATGGGTCGATGTGGGTCATCGTAACCAATTGGTTACCTGGGGCGTATTCAGGTATACCCGAGGCGGTAAAGTCAAGCCACGCTCGCAGGGTTGTCCCCAGTCGAGATCAAGTAACCAACTGGTTATCATGACCCCACCCGTCCACCAGGAGACCCACATGAGCATGCACACCCCAGGCATGGAGGCCCAGCACGCTGCGCTGGCGGCCCTGTCTTCACGCTATGTCGATGTGGACGCGCTGCCCTGGCAAGAAACCGCGTTCAAAGGGATTCGCATCAAGGTCTTGATGACCGACCCCGACACCGGCTTGCAAACCGTGTTGACCGAAATGGACCCAGGGGCGACCCTGACCGATCACGAACACACCCAAGTCGAGCAAAGCTGGGTGTTGCGCGGCAGCTTGGTGGACCACGAAGGCGAGGTCAAGGCCGGGCATTACGTGTGGCGACCGGCAGGCAGCCGACACACGGCCCATGCGCCCCAAGGCGCTTTGGTGCTGGGGTTCTTTTTGAAACCCAATCGTTTTTTCTGAACCCTGAGGCCAGCCCATGAAGTTCGGTGATTTTGTCAAAGTCAAATCCTTGGCCAGCCCCGCTGGATTCAAAGAGAACCTGCAGCGCTTGGGGCTGGACATGCCCTGTGACGAGGTGTTGGAGTCGGGGCCCGACTCGGTCATGGCGCAACCTTTGAAAATTGGATCCATGGTGGTGGGCAATCGCTATGCGGTGCACCCCATGGAAGGTTGGGACGGCCATGCAGACGGCAGCCCCAGCGAGCACACCCAACGACGTTGGCGTCATTTCGGCCTCTCGGGCGCCAAAATGATCTGGGGTGGTGAGGCCGTGGCCGTGCGTCACGATGGCCGGGCCAACCCCCGGCAGTTGGTCATGGGCTCACACACTTTAAGTGCGGTCGGCCAACTGCGCGAGACCCTGGTCGGTGCGCACCGCCAAGCCATGGGCAGCGACCAAGGCTTGGTGGTGGGGTTGCAATTGACCCACTCGGGGCGTTTTTGCAAACCCAATGACGACGCCCGCATGGAGCCCCGGGTGCTGTACCACCACCCTTTGTTGGACGGCAAGTTTGGCCCCAAAGAGCGCTTGGTGCTGATGAGCGATGGCGACATTCGAGCCTTGATTGAAGATTTCGTGGTGGCCGCCAAGCGGGCTTGGCAAGTGGGCTTTCAATTCGTCGACCTCAAGCACTGTCATGGCTACTTGGGCCATGAGTTTTTATCCGCCAAAACCCGACCCGGTGACTACGGCGGCTCGATGGCCAATCGCACCCGGTTTTTGCGCGAGTTGGTGCAAGGCATTCGCAGCGAAGTGCCAGGCCTTGGGATCGGTGTGCGTTTGTCGGCGGTTGATTTTTTGCCCTTTCGACCCGACCCCGATCAAAGCGATGGCGAGACTCTGGGCCCAGGTGTACCGGTGGACGCCAGAGCGGCCTTGCCCTACACCTATGGCTTTGGCATGGACGAGCAAGACCCGCAACAACTGCGGCTGGATGAAACGGGTGAGTTTTTACAAGTGTTGACCGAACTCGAGATCCCCATGGTCAACATCACCATCGGCAGCCCCTACTACACGCCCCACGTCACCCGACCGGCGCTGTATCCCCCGTCCGATGGCTACCAACCGCCTGAGGACCCGCTGGTGGGGGTGATGCGCCACTTGGCTTTGGTGCGCGACCTCAAAGCCAAGTTCCCACACCTGAGCTTTGTCGGCAGTGGCTACACCTACTTGCAAGAGTTTTTGCCGCATGTGGCCCAAGCCGTGGTGCGCGCCGGGTGGACCGACATGGTCGGCCTGGGCCGCATGATGCTGTCTTACCCCGAGATGGCCGCCGATGTCTTGGCCGGTCGCCCCATGCAGCGCAAACGCCTGTGCCGCACCTTCAGCGATTGCACCACCGCCCCTCGCAACGGCATGATCTCGGGTTGCTTTCCGCTGGACGCCCATTACAAAAAATCGCCCCAAATGGCCCAGCTGACCTTGATCAAAAAAGCGGCCAAGCTGGCCTGAGGAGCCTGAGTTGAGCACCATCCAACTGTTGGACGCCCAGGGGCAACTGACCCCCTACCGCCTGCAAGGCCAACCCCAGGCCCGCACACCGCGGGGTGCTTTCAATCGAATCGCCTACTCGGCTGCCCATGTGGTGGCCGACCCGCGTGCCTCGGTGGACCCGTGGCTGAACGCCGCCGTCGATTGGGACGCCACCTTGGCCTACCGACACCACCTGTGGTCGCTGGGCCTGGGCGTGGCCGAGGCCATGGACACCGCCCAACGGGGCATGGGCCTGGATTGGCCGACCTCGCAAGAACTGATTCGCCGCACCCTGACCGAGGCCCAAAGCGTGCAAGGGGCACGGGTGGCCAGCGGTTGCGGCACCGATCACCTGGATTTGGATCAGGTGCGCACCCTCGATCAGGTGATTCGCGCCTACGATGAACAAATTGAAGCCATCGAGGCCCTGGGGGGACGGCTGATCATCATGGCCAGCCGTGCCTTGGTCAAAGTGGCCCAATCGCCCGCTGACTATGAAAAAGTCTATGACCACATCCTGAGCCAAGTGCGCCACCCCGTGATCTTGCATTGGCTGGGCGACATGTTTGACCCGCAGTTGTCGGGGTATTGGGGGCACCGCGATTTGGATGCCGCCACCCAAGTGGCCTTGGGTGTGATGCAACACCACGCCAGCAAGGTCGATGGCATCAAAGTCTCGCTTTTGGACAAAGACCGCGAGATCCACTTGCGTCGGCAATTGCCCGCTGGTGTGCGCATGTACACAGGTGATGACTTCAACTACGCCGAACTGATTGCGGGTGACCAAGTGGGGCAACATGATGTGCACCGTCACAGCGACGCCTTGCTGGGCATTTTTGATGCGATCGCCCCCGCCGCCAGCGCCGCGCTGTCTGAATTGGCGGCTGGCCACACCGATCGTTTCCATGCCATCTTGGCGCCCACCGTGCCCTTGTCACGTCACATCTTTCAGGCCCCCACTCGCTTTTATAAAACGGGTGTGGTCTTCATGTCGTGGTTGAACGGCCATCAATCGCATTTCAGCATGGTGGGCGGACAACAAAGCGCCCGCTCGGCCAGCCACCTGTGCCAGCTGTTCAGGCTGGCCGATCAAGCCCACTTGCTGCAAGACCCCGAGTTGGCCATGCACCGCATGAAAGTGTGGTTAGAGGTGAACGGGGTGACCGATCAGAGCCCAAGTTGAGACTGGCTCAAGCCAAAGATGGAGCATTTCGCTTTTCACAAGCGCTTTGCAAATGGCTCAGATGGCTGCGCAAGTGGTCCAACTCAGAACCCATTTCTTCGAGCAAAGAAAGTATGTGCTCTGGCTCTGTGGGATGAGTCATCTCACCGATGTACATCTTGTTCAGCCTTTCCATGGCTTTCTCCTTTCGTCAATGTCGTGATTGCTGCCGCATCATCTCAATGGCTCTTTGGTAGTCATGCTGACTTCCTGCCTTGAGGGCTTGTGCCACTGACTCCATGCACCAAATCATTTGTTTTGAGTTCATTAGTATACGTAATTCGGAAAAAGGTAGCAAATTGCTACTTTGAAGAGGCTCCAGACTGGCCTTGATCATTGCCAGGCTCAACAGGATGTCTTCAATGCTTGGATCCATGTGCTCAGCGATCAACTGAAACCCCAAAACCTTATGCGCTTTCAGAATGATGCTGACGCTTTCGCAAATCTTTTGAAAATTCGCAACCACCTCTTCCCGGATCCGATCCCAAACTTCGTCGGTTGTTTGTTCTGTCACGACCACTCCTTTGGATGAAGTCAAAGAGACAGTGATGATAAGATACTTAAGTATTCAAAATGGTCGATGTGAATATGCACAAAAGGCCCAATGGATGTGTGAGGGCCTAAGAGCATGGGCTGGCATCAGTAGAAATAAAAATGCGCCCGACGGGCGCATGGATAGTGGGTGGCTGGCGGAGAGAGAGGGATTCGAACCCTCGATACGTCAAAAAACGTATACCGGATTTCGAGTCCGGCGCATTCGACCACTCTGCCATCTCTCCCAGGGGCCAATCAATGATTTTAGCAGGGCTTGTGAACCCAGCCGTGGTCTAGGTCTCTTTTGTGTGTGCTTGACTCGCTGGGGCGCTGGTTCTGCCGGACGGCTGCGCTTGTTGTTCAGCGTCGCACGGGCAGGGGCGTGCCCATGGTGGGGGCTGGGTTGAGGTTGCTTGTTCCTGCGCCTGCGCGGGTGGGTGTGGCGGTGATGGTGGCGCTGCCACCTCCCCAAAAGTGGCCATCGTTGATTTGCACGCTCAGGCTGCGCTCACCGTTGCTGAACACCAGCAGGCTGACTTCGCCGCGCACGGCGGCGATCATGTTCCAGCCTTTGGTCGGATAAACCTCGTAGAAGAACTTGTAGGCCAAATCGGCATCGCGGCCCACATCGATCACCATGCGTCCGACCCATTGATCGCCTTGACCCAAGATCAAAGACTGGCCTGGTTTCAAGAGCGCGCCTGGTGGGATGGGGGTGGCTGGGCCACCTTCAAAAGAGGCGGGGGTTTTGTCGCCAGCCGCCTCTGAGGTGGTCAAGGGGGTCGAGCTGCACCCAGCCAGCCACAACAGCACGGCGGTGGTGGTCGCCCACAGCAGTTGGTTCATGCGCTTCGTGCTGTTGGTGAGGTTCATGTCGCTTCCTTTTTAGGCTCTGGTGCTTGGGTATGTGGGGCCGGGGTCTTGGTGGAGGCTTGGGGCTTTAGGCCTTGAGCAGGCTCAGGCCACCCATGTAGGGTCGCAAGACTTCGGGCACGACCACACTGCCATCGGCTTGTTGGTAGTTTTCTAGCACGGCCACCAAGGTGCGGCCCACGGCCAGGCCCGAGCCATTGAGGGTGTGCACATACTCGTTTCGACCTTGTGCGGTTTTGAAGCGCGCTTGCAGGCGTCTGGCCTGGAAGGCCTCGCAGTTAGAGACCGAGCTGATTTCGCGGTAGGTGTTTTGGGCGGGCAGCCAGACCTCTAGATCGTGGGTGCGGGCTGCTCCAAAACCCATGTCGCCGGTGCACAAGGCCATCACGCGGTAGGGCAAGCCCAACTTTTGCAGCACGTTTTCGGCGTGGCGTGTCATTTCTTCCAGGGCTTCATCGCTGTGGTCGGGGTGGACGATTTGCACCATCTCGACCTTGTCAAACTGGTGCTGACGGATCATGCCTCGGGTGTCGCGGCCATGGCTGCCGGCCTCAGAGCGAAAACAAGGGGTGTGGGCGGTCAGGCGCACAGGCAAGTCTGCTTCGGCCAAGATTTGGCCGCGCACAAAATTGGTCAGCGGCACCTCAGAGGTGGGGATCAGGTACAGGGCCTGGCTGGCATCGCTGAGCTCGCCCTCTTGACCGCCTTTCTTGGCGGCAAACAGGTCTTCTTCGAATTTGGGCAGTTGGCCCGTGCCTTGCAAGGTCTCGGCATTGACGATGTAGGGCACGTAGCACTCGGTGTAGCCGTGCTCGGTGGTCTGCAAGTCCAACATGAAAGCGGCCAGGGCCCGGTGCAGTCGGGCGATGCCACCTTTCATGACGGTGAAGCGCGCACCAGACAGCAAGGTGCCGGTTTCAAAATCAAGGCCCAGCGGGGTGCCCAAATCGACATGGTCTTTGGGCTCAAAGCCCAAGGGCTGGGGGTCGGTGCCATTGGGGCTCCAGCGGCGCAACTCGACATTGCCGTGCTCGTCACTGCCCACTGGCACGCTGGCTTGGGGCAGGTTGGGCACCGACAGCAGCAGGCTTTGCATTTGGGTTTGCAGTGCCTCTAGGCGGGTGGCGGCATCGTCCAGTTCGGTTTTGATGCGGGCGACTTCGTCCATGACGCTTTGTGCGTCTTGTCCCTTGGCCTTGAGTTGGCCAATTTGCTTGGACAAGGCGTTGCGACTGGCTTGCAAGCTTTCGGTATGGCTTTGCAGGGTTTTGCGCTCGGCCTCTAAGGCGGTGTAGGCCGCCACATCCAAAAAGGGCTGAGGATTTTTACGGGTCTGCAAGCGTTGAACGACTTGGTCCAACTCGCGACGCAACAAGTTGATGTCTAACATGGGGCCAATTGTAGGTGCTGGCCGTGCAGTTTCAGCGCAGCAACACCAGCAAAGCGCCGGCCCCGCCCTCTGAGGGCTTGGCCTGCACAAAGGCCAAAACCTCGGCTTTTTGGACCAGCCAGCGCTGTACCTTGGACTTCAAGACCGGCTCGCGCCCGGGCGAGCCCAGGCCTTTGCCATGCACCACCCGCAGGCAACGCCAGCCCTGGCGCACGGCTTCGCGCATGAATTGCGACAAGGCCTCGCGGGCTTCGTCGCTGCGCAGGCCATGCAAATCAATTTGCCCCTGAATCGACCATTCGCCACGTCGCAACTTGCGGGTGATGTCGGTGCCAATGCCCTTGGCGCGGTAGCTCATTTGGTCGTCGACATCGAGCAAAGTGGACACGTCGAATTCGTCGCTGAGGCTTTCACGCAGCACGGCTTGATCGTCCAGGTCTTTTTGCAGGGCTTGTGGTGGGGGCGGCTGGCTTTGCAAGACGACCCGAGCTGGGGCGGACAAAGGTTTGACGGCGCCGATGGCGCGGGCAAAGAGCTCGCGCTCGCTGCGTTCGCGCCGCTCTTGTTCAAGGCGACGCTCTCGCTCGGCCTCGGCCTGGGCTTGTTGCTGGGCCATGGCCTTTTTGATCGCGGCCAGGTCTTGCAGTGATCGGGCCTTCACAGCCAACCCTTTTGAGCCATGGACAAAGCTTGCCCGGGGCCCACGATCACGTGATCGAGCACGCGCACGTCGATCAAGGCCAGCGCATCGCGCAGGGCCTGGGTCAACAAATGATCGGCACGCGAGGGTTGCACCTCGCCAGAGGGGTGGTTGTGCGCCAAGACGACGGCGCTGGCCCCGATTTGCAGGGCCAATTGCACCACTTCGCGCGGGTAGACGCTGGTTTGGGCCAAGGTGCCGCGAAACATCTCTGAAAACCGAATCAGGCGGTGTTGGGCATCGAGGAACATGACGGCAAACACCTCGTGGGGTTTTTGGCCCAAGTGCAATTGCACGTACTCTTGGACCACATGGGGTTGGGTCATCGCTTCGCGCGCTTGCAAACGCTCGCCCGTGACACGGCGAGACAATTCGAGCACGGCTGCCAATTCGGCACGTTTGGCCTGGCCACCCAGGCCCTTGACGTGGCGCCATTGGTCACTTTGGGCGGCAAACAAGCCGGCCAAACCGCCAAAGTGGTCCAGCAATCGCTCGGCCATTTGCAAGACGCTGCAACCCCGAAACCCGGTGCGCAGCAACACGGCCAGCAACTCTGCGTTGCTGAGTGTGGCTGGACCCAGCGAGAGCAGTTTCTCTCGGGGGCGCATGGCCGGGGGCAACTGGTGCATCAGTGTGGTCATGGGCACCAGCATAGCAACCCGCAGCACTTCAAGCGTGTTCAGGGGGTAATTGGGTCATGGCACTGTTGCCTTTGAAGGTTTCTACAATAGAGGCAAAGGATTGACACATGTCCACCACCGAAGCCCCCCAAGTGCAGGCCGGTTCATTTCTGACCCTGCACTATCGCCTGAGCGGACCTCAGGGCGACATCATCAACACGTTTGACGGAATGCCAGCGACCTTGACTCTGGGCGCCAGCGAGTTGTCGCCTGCCTTAGAGCAACAACTGATGGGGCTACCCGAGGGCGCGCACCAGACCATTGAGCTGGCCGCTGGGTTGGCTTTTGGGCAGCGCAACGATGACCTGATTCAGTGGGTCAGCCGACGCTTGCTCAACGAATTTGCCGACCCCCATGAAACCTATCAGGTGGGTGAGGTGGTCCAGTTTCCGGCCCCGGGTGGTCAAGGCGCCATGGCCGGCACCGTGCGTCAGGTGCGCGATGACGAAGTGATGTTTGATTTCAACCACCCCCTGGCCGACCAACCGGTGGTGTTTGAGGTCAAGATCATCGGCATTTTGTAAGCCGCCACCATGGTGCAAGACATTTTGTTGGCCGAACCCAGGGGGTTTTGTGCCGGTGTGGATCGGGCCATCGACATCGTCGAGCGCGCCATCGATAAATTTGGCGCGCCCATTTATGTGCGCCACGAAATCGTGCACAACACCCACGTGGTCGAGCACCTGCGCCAACGTGGCGCCATCTTCATTGAAGAGCTGGCCGATGTGCCCCCGGGTGCCACCTTGGTGTTCAGCGCCCATGGTGTACCGAAATCGGTGCAAGCCGAAGCCACGCGCAGGGGCTTTCGGGTGTTCGATGCCACCTGCCCCTTGGTGACCAAGGTGCATGTCGAGGTGGCCAAGCTGCGCAAGCTAGGGTATGAGTTCATCATGATCGGCCACAAAGGTCATCCCGAGGTCGAGGGCACCATGGGCCAGTTGGATGACGGCATTCATTTGGTCGAAGACGTCAGCGACGTGCAAAGCGTGCAACCCCAACAGACGCAAAAGCTGGCGGTGGTGACGCAGACCACGCTGAGCATCGACGATGCGGCAGAAATTTCAAAAGCCATCAAGGCCCGATTTCCACAGGTGCGCGAACCCAAGCAGCAAGACATTTGTTATGCCACGCAAAATCGCCAGGACGCCGTCAAGCTGCTCAGCAGCCAAGTCGATGTGGTGATCGTGGTGGGCAGTCCCACCAGCTCCAACAGCAACCGCTTGCGCGATGTGGCGGCCCTGTTGGGCGTGCCCAGCTACCTCATTGATGATGCGTCTGAACTGCAGACCGAGTGGTTAGAGGGCATGCAAAGGGTCGGGTTGACGGCAGGTGCATCGGCCCCCGATGTGCTGGTGCAAGGGGTGATCCAGCGTCTGCGTGAACTGGGGGCAGTGTCGGTGCGCAACTTGGACGGCGTGCGAGAGACCATGAAGTTTCCGTTGCCCAAAGGTTTGAAGCTGGGCGCTTGAGCCGAGCGCTGCATGGCTCAATAGGGCGTGGCTTGGTTGCGCATCCAATCGGCGGTTTGAAAAAACGCTTCATCCAAGCGTTGAATCAACTGCGGGTCCAGCGCTGACTCTTGCATGGCCTGGTGCATGCATGCCAGCCATTGATCGCGCTCTTGGATGCCAATGGCAAAGGGCATGTGGCGCATGCGCAGCCTGGGGTGACCAAAGCGCTCGGTGTAATGCTGCGGCCCACCCAGCCAGCCACACAAAAACCAAAACAACTTTTGGCGTGCTTGTTCCAAGGTTTGACCGTGTACGGTACGCAACTGGACATAGCGGGGCTCAAGGTCCATCAGGTCATAAAACCGGTCTACCAAAGCGCGCACAGCGGCTTCACCACCGACCCGCTCAAAGGCGCTGTCTTGCCACTGGGTGTCTTGACTGATCATGCCTCAGATTGTCGCAAAGTCGTTACCACGTTTTGCTGCAAGACGCTGCGCAGGGTCACGTGCCCCACGATCGCTGCCACTGCGGCAGCCGCCAGCGTGCCCAGAGGAATCCACCACAGCGGCAAGTGCCAGGAAAAATCAAACACTTGGCGGGCCAACACCCACGCCACGCCTAAGGCCAACACCGAGGCACTGGCCCCTGCCAGCGCCCCTGTGCCCACCAGTTCAGCCCATTGAAGGCGGGTCAAGACCTGGCGCTGTGCACCCAGGGCACGCAACACGGCATGCTCGCGCATGCGTTCATCACGGGTCAGCACCACCACGGCCATCAGCACCACCAAGCCACTGATCAAAGCAAACACAAACAAAAACTCAACCGCCTGACTGACCTGATTAAGTAAGCCTTGGATCTGAGCCAAGGTGGCACTGAGATTGATTTGGGTGATGTTGGGAAACTGTTGCAACAAAGCGCGATCGAGTTCGGGGCCATCGGGGGTGTGATAGGCACTGAGGTAAGTCATGGGCACATCGGGCATTTGGCTGCGCGGGAACAATACGAAGAAGTTGGCCCGCATCGAAGTCCACTCGACATGCCTGATCGACGTCACCTGGGCTTGCAGGGGCAAACCTGCCAAATCAAACTGGAGTCGATCGCCCAAAACAATGCCCAAGGATTTGGCGATGCCCTCTTCGATGCTCAGGCCATCGGCTTGTTCGGCCACCCAAGCCCCTGCCACAAGTTGGTTGTGGCCAGGCAGCTCACTTGAATGTGACAAATTGAATTCTCTGTCCACCAATCGCTTGGCCCGCTCATCGGCATACCGCTCGGGGCCAACGTCTTGGCCATTGATTTGGGTCAAGCGTCCACGCATCATCGGATACCAGTCGTAGCGATCCACACCAGCTTGTTTCAGCCTGGCTTGAAAGGCCTCGCTTTGATCGGGCTGGATGTTGATCACAAAGCGATTCGGGGCCTGGGCTGGCGTGGCAGTTTGCCAGGCCTGCAGCAAATCGGTGCGCAACACCACCAACAAGCACAAGGCCATCCAACCCAAAGCCATGGCACTGACTTGCAGCACGACCAAAGTCGGCCTGGCGGCCATCTGCCGCGTGGCCAAGACCAGCCAAACCGGTGCGGTTTGTTCGTTCACCATGCCCCTGAGCCCACGCAAGGCCAGCCAGGCCAGGCCGACTTTGGTCGTGCTGCAAGTCAGTGC
>CAWUNN010000011.1:0-14617 GCA_963923185.1 uncultured Limnohabitans sp.
CCCAAGAACAACAAGGCTTTGAAAAAGGCGTGGGTCATCAGGTGAAACACGGCCACCGAGTAGGCCGACGCACCCAAAGCCACGGTCATGTAACCCAACTGGGACAAGGTCGAGTAGGCCACCACGCGCTTGATGTCGTTTTGGATGATGCCCAAAAAGCCCATGAACAAGGCGGTGATGGCACCGATCACCATCACCACGTTCAAGGCGGTGTCAGACAGCTCAAACAAGGGCGACATGCGAGCCACCATGAAGATGCCGGCCGTGACCATGGTGGCGGCGTGGATCAAGGCCGAGATCGGGGTCGGACCTTCCATCGAATCGGGCAACCAAACGTGCAAGGGGAATTGCGCGCTTTTGCCCATGGCGCCCACAAACAGGCACAAACAGATCACGGTCACCAACATCCAGTCGGTGCCGGGGAATCCGATCGGAGCCATCTCAGGGGCTTTGGAGAAAATCTCGGTGTAGTTCAAGGTGCCCGCATAGGCTGCGATCAGACCAATGCCAAGGATGAAGCCAAAGTCACCCACCCGATTGACCAAAAAGGCTTTCATGTTGGCAAATACCGCACTGGGCTTGTTGAACCAAAAGCCGATCAACAGGTACGACACCAGGCCCACCGCTTCCCAGCCAAAGAACAGTTGCAACAGGTTGTTGCTCATGACCAGCATCAGCATTGAGAAGGTGAACAAAGAGATGTAGGCAAAAAAGCGGTTGTAGCCCTCGTCCTCGTGCATGTAGCCGATGGTGTAGATGTGCACCATGAGCGAGACAAAGGTCACCACGCACATCATCATGGCGGTCAAGCCATCGATCATGAAGCCCATCTCCATCTTCAGATCGCCCACCACCATCCAGGTGTACAAGGTGTCATTGAAGCGAGCGCCATCGAAAGCGACGCTTTGCAGGGTCAGGGCCGACAGCACAAAAGCGGCCAGCACCCCCAAGATGGTCAGGCTGTGACAAAAGGCACGGCCCAGGCGATTGCCACCCAAATGGGTGCCAAAAATACCGGCCAACGCCGAGCCCACCAGCGGGGCCAGTGGCACCGCCAGCAGTTGGGAAGCTTGTAGGGTTTGACTCATGGCAGGTAGGCTTTAGCCCTTGAGAGAGTTGAGTTCGTCCACATTGATGCTGGAGCGATTGCGAAACAGCAGCACGAGAATGGCCAGACCGATGGCCGACTCGGCAGCAGCCACGGTGAGAATGAAGAAGACAAAGATTTGACCCGCCACATCACCCAAGTAATGCGAGAAGGCGATGAAATTGAGGTTCACGGCCAGCAGCATCAACTCGATGGCCATGAGCAACACAATCAAGTTTTTGCGGTTCAAGAAAATGCCAGTGACCGAGAGCGCAAACAAAATGGCGCCCAGCGTCAGGTAGTGGCCCAGGGTCACGCTCATGAGGGTTCTCCTTGGCTGGGTTGCGCCGCTGCGCTCGGTCGCACGGGTTCGATCTTGACCAATTCCACGCGGTCACGCGCACGCACGCGCACCTGTTGTGAGGGGTCTTGGTATTTGCTGTCTTTGCGCTTGCGCAGCGTCAAAGCGATGGCGGCAATCATGGCCACCAACAAAATGACTGCAGCCACTTCGACTGGGTACAGGTACTCGGTGTAGAGCAATTGACCCAGTTCTTGGGTGTTGGGAAGATCGCCCTGCGCCGGCACATCCGAGATGCGAAAACCACCCATCAACACCGCGGCCAATTCAAGAGCGACCACCGCCCCCAAGGACGCGGCCAATGGGAAATGCCGCCAAAAACCTTGGCGCAAAGTGTCCAGATTGATGTCCAGCATCATCACCACGAACAAAAACAGCACCATGACCGCACCGACGTAAACCAAGACCAAGGTGATGGACAAAAACTCGGCCTTGAGCAACATCCAGATGCCCGAGGCTTGGAAAAAGGCCAACACCAAAAACAAGGCGGCGTGGACCGGATTGCGCGCCGTGATCACGCGAAATGCCGCAAACAGCAGCACCGCCGAGAACACGTAGAAGAATGCGGATTGGATGTCCATGGATGGGTCTCAGCGGTATTTGGCGTCAGCGGCCTTGTTGGCAGCAATCTGCGGTTCGTAGCGATCGCCCACGGCCAGCAACATGTCTTTGGTGAAGTACAGGTCACCGCGCTTTTCACCGTGGTATTCAAAGATGTGGGTCTCGACGATCGAGTCAACGGGACAACTTTCTTCGCAAAAACCGCAGAAGATGCACTTGGTCAGGTCGATGTCGTAGCGGGTGGTGCGACGGCTGCCATCTGAGCGCACATCGGATTCGATGGTGATGGCCATGGCCGGACACACCGCTTCGCACAGTTTGCAAGCGATGCAGCGCTCTTCGCCGTTTTCGTAACGACGCAGCGCATGCAAACCCCGAAAGCGCGGACTGGCCGGTGTTTTTTCTTCCGGGAATTGGATGGTGATCTTGCGGGAAAACATGTATTTGCCCGTGAGCATCATGCCCTTGAACAATTCGGTCAGCATGAAGCTGGACAGAAAATCGCGCCAAGAGAACGGTGCCGATGTGGTCATCGTGGTCATGGTCTCGCCCTTATTTCCAGATGTTGTAAGAGGACTGCATCCACAGCCCCACCACCACCAGCCACACCAAGGTGACGGGGATGAAAATCTTCCAGCCCAGACGCATGATCTGGTCGTAGCGGTAGCGGGGGAAGGTGGCCCGCACCCACAAGAACATGGTCACCACCACAAAGGTTTTGATGGCCAACCAGATCCAACCGGGGATGGCATTGAAGATGGCGTGGTCGATGGGTGACAACCAGCCACCCAAAAACATGATGACGGCCAGCATCGAGACCAAAATCATGTTGGCGTACTCGGCCAAAAAGAACATGGCAAACGACATGCCCGAGTATTCGATCATGTGGCCGGCCACGATTTCAGACTCGCCCTCGACCACGTCAAAGGGGTGGCGATTGGTCTCGGCCAGGCCAGAGATGAAATAGACCAAGAAAATGGGCAACAGGGGCAACCAATTCCAAGACAAAAAGCCCAAGCCGCTGTCGGCCATTTGGCCGCGCCCTTGGCTCATGACGATCTCAGACATGTTCATGCTGCCGCTGACCATCAACACCACCACCAAGCAAAAGCCCATGGCAATTTCGTAGCTGACCATCTGGGCCGAGGCGCGCATGGCCCCCAAGAAGGCGTACTTGGAGTTAGAGGCCCAACCGGCGATGATGACCCCATAGACCTCGAGCGAGGTGATGGCCATCAAGAACAACAAGCCCGCGTTGACGTTGGCCAAGGCCACCTCGGGGCCAAAAGGCACCACCGCCCAAGCGGCCAAGGCCGGCATGATGGTCATGATGGGGCCCAACAAAAACAAAGGGCCTTGTGCACGGGTGGGCACGATGATTTCTTTGGTCAGCAACTTCAGCGCATCGGCAATGGGCTGCAACAAGCCAAACGGTCCGGTGCGGTTGGGGCCCAGTCGCACTTGGGTAAAGCCAATGGCCTTGCGCTCCCACAGCGTCAGGTAGGCCACACAACCCATCAAGGGCAGCAAAACCGCCACGATCTTGATCAAGGTCCAAATCACAGGCCAAGCCAAGTGACTCCACCAAGCATCGCCCAGCAGCGTCAATCCATGTTGATAAATCGTGTCAACCATGGTCATGCTCCCCTGGCGTCCGCGGTCAATTGCAGCGATGGCGCACGGCGCACCAAGCCATCAAGCTGATAAATGCTGGCCGAGCATGGCAGGTGCTCAACCGGTGTGGCATCGATGGCTGCCGTGGTCGCATTGGACAAGCGGGCAGCGACATCAGCAGACAACGCCGCTTGACGCACCTCTTCGATGGTTTCTTGCTCAAAGCCCGGCAAGCCCAACATGTGGCCCAACACGCGCAGCACCTTCCAACCTGGGCGAGTCTCGCCCAAAGGTCGGACCACGCCGTAAAAGCTTTGCACGCGGCCTTCGGTGTTGACAAAGGTGCCAGCGGTCTCGGTGAAGGGCGAAATCGGCAGCAACACGTCAGCGATGTCCAAGTTGGCCTTGAAAGGGTTCAGGCTGATCACCATGTCGGCTTGCGCCAAGGCTTGGGCGGCACGCTCACCCCCGGCCATGTCAAATGCCGGTTCGGTGTGGAGCAACAACACCGCCTTCAACCCGCCTTTGGCCATTTGGGCTGCATTCGAGCCCCCAGGGCCTGGCAAGGCGCCGACCATCTGGGCACCCACCGTGTTGGCGGCTTCACCCAGTACACCAAATGTGGCGCCCGTGTGGGTGGCAATGAATTGGGCCAAGGCCAGCAATCCCGATGCACGGGCATGGTGTGCGGCCGCATTGCCCAGCAACACGGCTTTGCGCTCAGAGGTCAACAGCATCTGAGCCACGGCTTGGGCCTGGGCCGAACTGGCATGGCCCGCAACGGGTGCGGCCACACCTTTGGCAGCGGCCACGGCCGCGGCCACATCGGCCAGCTGTTGCACCCAAGCGCTGGCGGGGGCGATCAGGGTGTGCGCCACCGGCATGGCCCAATCCGAGGCGTGGTCGTTCAAGCGGGCCACTTGGCCACCCTTGCGCACGGCTTGGCGGATGCGTTGGGCCAACAGGGGATGGTCTTTGCGCAGGTTGGATCCCACCACCAGCACCGACTGCAAAGTCGACAAAGAGGCGATGCTGGTGCCCAGCCAACGCACACCGGCATCGGTGTGAAAGTCCAAGGCGCGCAGACGGGTGTCGATGCTTTGCGAGCCCAAGCCCCGGGTCAGTTGGGCCGCCAGGTACAGCTCTTCGGCTGTGCTGTGCGGGCTGGCCAGCGTGCCGATCGATGCCGCTCCGTGCTGTTCGCGAACTTGGCGCAATCCGTTGGCCACATATTCAAGTGCAGTGGACCAGTCGGTGGTTTGCCACTGACCGCCTTGCTTGATCATGGGTTGGGTCAAGCGTTGTTCGGTGTTCAGGGCTTCGAAGCTGAAGCGATCGCGATCGGCGATCCAGCATTCGTTGACCTCTTCGTTCTCAAGCGGCACCACGCGCATGACGCGGTGGTTTTTGACCTGAACGACCAAGTTGGCCCCAGTGCTGTCGTGCGGGCTGATCGATTTGCGGCGCGACAACTCCCAGGTGCGAGCGCTGTAGCGAAAGGGTTTGGAGGTCAATGCACCCACCGGGCAGATGTCGATCATGTTGCCCGACAACTCAGAGTCCACACTTTGACCGACAAACGATTCGATCTCAGAGTGTTCGCCACGGTGGGACATGCCCAACTCCATGACCCCTGCCACCTCTTGTCCAAAACGCACGCAACGGGTGCAGTGGATGCAACGGCTCATCTCCTCCATGCTGATGAGGGGGCCGACATCTTTGTGAAAGACCACGCGCTTTTCTTCTTCGTAGCGCGAGCTGCCCCCGCCATAGCCCACAGCCAAGTCTTGCAGCTGGCACTCGCCACCTTGATCGCAGATGGGGCAATCGAGTGGGTGGTTGATCAACAAAAATTCCATGACCGACTTTTGTGCCTGAATGGCTTTGTCGGATTTGGTGCGCACGATCATGCCCTGGGTGACCGGGGTGGCGCAGGCCGGCATGGGCTTGGGTGCTTTTTCAACATCCACCAAGCACATGCGGCAGTTGGCGGCGATGGAGAGTTTCTTGTGATAGCAAAAATGAGGGATGTAGGTGCCCGCACGCTCGGCCGCATGCATGATCATGCTGCCTTCTTGGATCTCTACTTTTTTGCCGTCGAGTTCGATTTCAACCATGTGGGTTCACCTGTCAAACATACGCGCCGACCATGCAGGTCTTGTGCGTGATGTGGTGTTCAAATTCGTGCCGGTAGTGCTTGAGCATGCCGCGCACCGGCATGGCCGCCGCATCGCCCAGCGCACAAATGGTGCGGCCCATGATGTTGCCGGCCACGCTGTCGAGCAAATCGAGATCGCTGGGACGGCCTTGGCCGTTTTCGATGCGATCGACCATGCGCCACAACCAACCTGTGCCCTCACGGCAAGGCGTGCACTGGCCACAAGACTCGTGCTGATAAAAATACGACAGGCGTTGCAGGCTTTTGACCATGCAACGGGTCTCGTCCATGACGATGACCGCCCCTGAGCCCAGCATGGAGCCGGCCTTGGAGATGCTGTCGTAGTCCATGGTGATGTCCATCATGATGGAGGCTGGCAACACTGGCGAAGAAGAGCCACCGGGGATCACCGCCTTCAAGGCGCGGCCATCGCGCACGCCACCGGCCAGCTCAAGCAACTTTGCAAACGGGGTGCCCATGGGGATCTCGTAGTTGCCAGGGCGTTGCACATCACCGCTGATCGAGAAAATTTTGGTGCCGCCGTTGTTGGGCTTGCCACACTCGAGGTAAGCCTGCCCCCCGTTGCGAATGATCCACGGCACGGCCGCAAAGGTTTCGGTGTTGTTGATGGTGGTGGGTTTGCCATACAAGCCGTAGCTGGCAGGAAATGGGGGCTTGAAGCGCGGCTGGCCTTTTTTGCCCTCTAAGGATTCGAGCAAACCCGTTTCTTCGCCGCAGATGTAGGCGCCAAATCCGTGAGCCGCATGCAACTGAAAATTGAACGAGCTGCCCATGATGCCCTGCCCCAAGTAACCCGCCGCACGGGCTTCTTCGAGGGCGGCTTCAAAGCGTTCGTAGGTTTGAAAAATTTCGCCGTGGATGTAGTTGTAGGCCACGCTGATGCCCATGGCATAAGCGGCAATGGCCATGCCCTCGATCACGATGTGAGGGTTGTGGTGCAAGATGTCACGGTCTTTGCAGGTGCCTGGCTCACCCTCGTCAGAGTTGCACACCAAATATTTTTGCCCCGGGAATTGGCGCGGCATGAAGCTCCACTTCAGACCCGTGGGAAAGCCCGCGCCGCCTCGACCGCGCAAGCCCGACTCTTTGACGATGGCGATCACCTCGTCTTGCGTCATGGGGGTGCCCCCATCCGTGCCCAGCACCTTGCGCAAGGCCTGATAGCCGCCACGGGCCTCGTAGTCTTTCAACGACCAGTTGGCGCCGTTGAGCCCGGCATAAATTTGCGGGTTGATGTGGCGATCATGAAAGCAGGTCTCCAGGCCCTTGGCCTGAAATTGGGTCAGAAAAGCATCGATGTTCATGACTGGGCCCCTTGGCGCAATCCGTCGATCAGTTGATCGAGTTTGTCGTCACTCATGAAGCTGCACATGTGACGGTCGTTGACCAGCAACACCGGCGCATCGGCACAAGCGCCCATGCACTCACCGGGTTGCACCGTGAAGACGCCATCGGCGGTGGTGCCACCGACTTCGACGCCCAAGCGTTGGCACAAGCGCTGCAAGGCCTTGGCACCGTCGCGCAATTGGCACGGCAAATTGGTGCACACGTTGATCTTGAATCGACCCACCGGTTGCTGGTTGTACATGTTGTAAAAGGTGGTGACTTCGTGCACCGCCATGGGCGCCATGCCCAGGTGCTGCGCCACGGCCAACTCGGCCTCGGGGCTGACCCAACCCAGCTCTTGCTGCACGATGGACAAGCAGGCCATGACGGCCGACTGTTTTTGCTCAGCTGGGTATTTGGCCACTTCGCGATCGAACCGCGCCAAGGTGGAGGCCGACAACGAGGTCGGTTGTTTGTTTTGGGTGCTCATCGGTCAATTTCCCCGAACACGATGTCCATGGTGCCAATCACGGCCACGGTATCGGCGATCATGTGGCCACGTGCCATCTCGTCCATGGCGGCCAAGTGGGCGAAGCCAGGGGCACGAATCTTCAAACGGTAAGGCTTGTTGGCCCCATCGCTGACCAGATAAATGCCGAACTCGCCTTTGGGATGCTCGACGGCGGCATAGGCCTCGCCTTCGGGCACGCGAAAGCCCTCGGTAAAGAGCTTGAAGTGGTGGATCAACTCTTCCATGCTGGACTTCATGTCCTGGCGCGAAGGGGGTGCCACCTTGTGGTTGTCGGTGATGACAGGGCCTGGGTTGGCACGCAGCCAGTTGACGCATTGCTGGATGATGCGGTTGGACTGGCGCAACTCTTCAACCCGCACCAAGTAGCGGTCGTAGCAATCACCGGTCTTGCCCACCGGAATGTCAAAGTCCATTTGGTCATAGACATCGTAGGGCTGTTGTTTGCGCAAGTCCCAAGCAATGCCTGACCCACGCAACATGGCTCCAGTGAAGCCCAAAGACTTGGCACGCTCGGGCGTCACCACCCCAATGCCCACCGTTCGCTGCTTCCAAATGCGGTTGTCGGTCAGCAAAGTCTCGTATTCATCGACCAACTTGGGAAAACGGCGCGTGAAGTCTTCGATGAAGTCCAGCAAAGAGCCTTGCCGGTTTTCATTGAGCTTGGCAATGGCACGGGCGTTCTTGATTTTGCTGACCTGGTATTGCGGCATGGTGTCAGGCAGATCGCGGTAGACACCGCCCGGGCGGAAATAAGCCGCATGCATGCGAGCACCAGAGACCGCCTCGTACATGTCAAACAGGTCTTCACGCTCGCGAAAGCAATAAATCAAAATGTTCATGGCGCCGCAATCGAAGCCATGGCAGCCCAACCACAACAGGTGATTGAGCAAGCGAGTGATTTCGGCAAACATCACTCGGATGTATTGGGCGCGCAGGGGCACCTGGATGCCCATCATTTTTTCGATGGCCAGACAATAGGCATGTTCGTTGGACATCATCGAGACGTAGTCCAATCGGTCCATGTAGGGCAAGGATTGGATGTATGTCTTGGTCTCGGCCAGCTTTTCGGTGGCGCGGTGCAACAAGCCAATGTGCGGATCGGCGCGTTGCACAACCTCGCCATCGAGTTCGAGCACCAAGCGCAGCACGCCGTGGGCCGCTGGGTGCTGAGGGCCCAGGTTCAGGGTGTAATTCTTGATTTCTGCCATGGTCTGCTCTCAGTGCAAGCCGCCGTAACCATCTTCGCGGATGATGCGGGGTGTGATTTCGCGCGGCTCGATCGACACGGGCTGGTAGATGACCCGTTTTTGCTCGGGGTCGTAGCGCATCTCGACATGGCCAGACACCGGAAAGTCTTTGCGGAAGGGGTGGCCGATGAAGCCGTAGTCGGTCAACAAGCGACGCAGGTCTTCGTGGCCTTCGAACACGATGCCGTACAGATCAAAAGCCTCGCGCTCGAACCAGTTGGCCGAGCTCCAAATGGGGTTGACCGAGGCCACCATGGGCAGGTCGTCGTTGGGGGCGAACACGCGAACACGCAAGCGACAGTTGTGATCGATCGAGAGCAAATGACAGACCACCGCAAAGCGTGGGCCTTGGGCCAGGGGCGAGTCGCCATCGCGGTAGGCGCTGTAGTCCATGCCACACAAATCAATGAGTTGATCAAACGCCAAAGCGGGGTGATCGCGCAGGGTCTGCATGACCCCCACATGGTCCGCAGCCGAGACAGTCAAGGTGGTTTCACCCAAAGCCTGGGTCAGCGAGCGCACGCGATCGCCCAACACCGAGTGCAAGACGTCACGAAGTTGTTCTAAAGAGTGAGCCATGTGATCTTTCAGCGGGCGATGGTGTTTTCGCGGCGGATCTTGGTCTGCAACTGCAAAATGCCGTACAACAAAGCCTCGGCCGTGGGCGGGCAACCGGGCACGTACACATCGACTGGAACGATGCGATCGCAACCGCGCACCACCGAGTAGCTGTAGTGGTAGTAGCCGCCGCCATTGGCACAAGAACCCATCGAGAGCACCCAGCGGGGCTCTGACATTTGGTCGTACACCTTGCGCAGGGCCGGGGCCATTTTGTTGCACAAGGTGCCCGCCACGATCATCAGGTCAGACTGGCGAGGACTTGGCCGAAACAACATGCCAAAGCGGTCGATGTCATAGCGCGCCGCACCGGCGTGCATCATCTCGACCGCACAGCAGGCCAAACCAAAGGTCATGGGCCACAAAGAGCCCGTTTTGGCCCAGTTCACCACCGAATCGTACGAAGTGGTGATGAAGCCTTCTTTGAAAACACCATCAAGCGACATAGGTCATCTCACCTTCATTCCCAATCAAGGGCGCCTTTTTTCCACTCGTAGGCAAAGCCCACGACCAAAATGCCCAGAAAAATCATCATGGCCCAAAAGCCAGTGGGGCCGATCTGTTGCAAAGAGACCGCCCAAGGAAACAAAAATGCAATTTCAAGATCGAACAAGATGAAGAGGATGGCCACCAGGTAGTAGCGGACATCGAACTTCATGCGGGCGTCTTCAAACGCTTCAAAACCGCATTCGTAAGGTGAGTTTTTGGCCTCGTTGGGGCGCTGGGGGCCCAACAAATAGCCCAGAACCTGGGGCGCAACGCCGACGCCCAAGCCAACCAAAATGAAAAGGAGTATGGGGAGATAGGACTCTAGGGTCATGGCAGCCTGCTTTTTGGGATGCAATTCGGACTGAAATGGATGGGTTTCAAAGCCACCCGACACTGAGGGAAGTTCAGTCGTCCTTAGCCTTGAAATTCTAACAATAAAAAACCGCATACCTTACTGAGTTATTACTGAAACCAATTGATTTTTGTCAATGAAACTGGACAAGTGATCGCGTCATCAACAAGTCACCCCCCAATGCAGTCCGCTTGACCACCCAAGTCAGCCCCACGCCTAAAATGGACTCATGCATGCCACCGCCCACCCCAACCAATCAGCGCATGGACTCAGCCCAGCCCAAGTCAAGCGGTTGCGCCAGCGCTCTGCATGGCGCGGCATGGCCGTGGTGTTGCACGCTTGGGGGGTGATTGCCCTGTCCATGGCGATGTTTGCTGTGTGGCCCCATGTGCTGACTTTTGTACTGGCTTTTGTATGGATCTCTGGGCGGCAATTGGGTTTGGCGATCTTGATGCATGACGCAGCCCATCGACTGCTGTTGCCCAACGGTCGTCTGAACGATTGGGTCGGGCACTACATCGTGGGCGGTCCCGTCGGGGCTGACTTGTACCTGTATCGACCCTACCACTTGCAACACCATCGTCACACGCAACAAGCCCAAGACCCCGACCTGGAGTTGTCGGCCCCCTTTCCCATCAGTCGCGCCAGTTTGCGCCGCAAAGTGGTGCGCGATCTGCTGGGGGTGACCGGTTATCAACGCCGCATGCAGCAGTGGCGCTCTGAAATGGGCTCTGTACAAGACCCACTGAGCGTGCGGGTGCACAGACTGCTCAAGGCCGAAGCCCCGTTTCTGGTCAGCAATGCGGTGTTGTTCGGGCTGCTGTGCGCCTTGGGCCACGCTTGGCTGTACCTGACCCTGTGGTTGTGGCCCCTGTTGACGGGCTACCAATTGGTCAGCCGGCTGCGCAACATTGCCGAGCATGCGGTGGTGGGTCCAGCCGATGACGATTTGCGCAACACCCGCACCACCCGCGCCAATTGGCTGGCGCGCATGACGGTGGCGCCCTATTGGGTCAACTACCACCTCGAGCACCATTTGTGGGTCAATACACCGTGCTGGAATTTGCCCTTGGCCCATGCCTGGCTGGGTCAAGCCGGGCAGTGGCCCCAGATGGAAATTGCCAAGGGTTACACCGAAGTGCTGGTCAAAGCCACCGCGCGCGATCATGACGATCGAGGGGCCTCGGGGGGTCGCAAAGGGCTGAGTTCAACCGCCCTTTGAAAGACCGAATCTGATGGTGCCGTCGGCGAGACTCGAACTCGCACAGCTTTCGCCACTACCCCCTCAAGATAGCGTGTCTACCAATTTCACCACGACGGCAGTGTAGGGGCTGAATTGTAACCCAAGCCCTCTCAACGGGGGATGTTGCTGGCTGGCGTTTTGGGCTCTGGTGTGGTGCTGGGTGCGGGCACGCTGGCATCGCTGGCGGGTGCCGCTGGCGCAGTGTTGACGCGCTCGAGCACGCTGCCACCACCAGACGCTTCGGGTCGGGCAGAGCCGATGAAGGACAAAGCCAAGGTACACAAAAAGAACACCGTGGCCAAAATGGCGGTGGTGCGTGACAAGAAGTTGGCGCCACCACTGGCACCAAACAAGCTGCCCGAACTGCCCGAGCCGAAGGCGGCCCCCATGTCGGCACCTTTGCCGTGCTGCATCAGCACCAAGCCGATCATGGCCAAGGCCGACAAGATTTGAACCAGCAAAATGATGTTGTGTAAAAGGTTCATGGTCACAAAGTCAAAATTCAGGCGACCGATGCGGCGCCCATGATGGTGAGGAAGTCGGCGGCCTTGAGGGCAGCGCCACCGATCAGGCCGCCATCGATGTCGGGCATGGCCAACAAAGACGCGGCGTTGGCTGCATTCATGCTGCCGCCATACAAAATGCTGACCCGATCGGCGTGATCGGTGGCGGCGCGCAGCTGCGCGCGCAGCACGGCGTGCACCGCTTGGGCCTGCTCGGGCGTGGCGGTTTTGCCCGTGCCAATGGCCCACACGGGCTCGTAGGCGACGGCGATTTCGCTGATGCAATGGCCATTGAGGTGAATGACCGCAGCCAATTGGCGCTTGACCACCTCTTCGGTTTGACCGGCTTCGCGTTGCTGCAAGGTTTCACCGACGCAGACGATGGGGGTGATGCCAGCGGCCAAGGCGCGCTGGGCCTTTTGGGCCACCAGCTCATCGCTTTCAAAGTGGTATTGGCGGCGCTCAGAGTGACCCACGATGGCCCAGCGCACCTGAAAATCTTTCAGCATGGCTGCTGAAGTTTCACCGGTGTAGGCCCCTTGCTCGTGGGCCGAGATGTCTTGCGAGCCCCATTCGATGCCTGTGCCTTGCAACAGATGGCTCACCTGGGCCAGGTAGGGGGTGGGCACACAAACCGCCACCCGAGGTGAATGGGCAGGCAGACCGGCCAGCACGGCTTGAAGCAGGGCCTGGTTGCTCACCAGGCCACCGTTCATTTTCCAATTGCCAGCGATCAGCTTGCGTTTCATTGCTGTTGTTGCTGTTGTTGCTGTTGTTGTGCCAAGTCAGCCGACTCGGAGTGCACTGGGCGCTCGGTCAGGGCCTTCATGGACAGCTTGACGCGGCCTTTGTCGTCGGTCTCCAGGACCTTGACGCGCACCACTTGGCCTTCGGCCAGCACGTCGGTGACTTTGCCGATGCGCTCGTGGCTGATTTGGCTGATGTGCAACAAACCGTCTTTGCCGGGCAACAAGTTGACCAAAGCACCAAAGTCCAGGATCTTGGTGATGGGGCCTTCGTAGATCTTGCCGATTTCAACTTCGGCGGTGATCTCTTCGATGCGTCGCTTGGCCTCGTCGGCCTTGGCGCCGTCGGTGGCCGCGATGGTGATGGTGCCATCTTCACCGATGTCGATCTGGGTGCCGGTTTCTTCGGTCAGGGCGCGGATGGTGGCGCCGCCTTTGCCGATCACGTCACGGATCTTCTCGGGGTTGATCTTCATGGTGAAGAGCTTGGGCGCAAAGTCAGACACTTCGGTCTTGGCTTGGCCCATGGCGTCTTGCATCTTGCCCAAAATGTGCATGCGGGCTTCTTTGGCCTGGGCCAAAGCGACTTGCATGATTTCTTGGGTGATGCCCTGAATCTTGATGTCCATCTGCAAAGCGGTGATGCCATTGGTGGTACCGGCCACTTTGAAGTCCATGTCGCCCAAATGATCTTCGTCGCCCAAGATGTCGGTCAACACGGCAAAGCGATTGCCCTCTTTGATCAAGCCCATGGCGATGCCGGCCACGTGTGCTTTCATGGGCACACCAGCGTCCATCAGCGACAAGCAGCCGCCGCAAACCGAGGCCATGGAGGAAGAACCATTGGATTCGGTGATTTCAGAGACCACGCGCAAGGTGTAGGGAAATTCTTCTTTGCTGGGCAAGCAAGCCACCAAGGCGCGCTTGGCCAAACGGCCGTGACCCACTTCGCGGCGCTTGGTGCTGCCCATGCGACCGACTTCGCCGGTGGCGAACGGGGGCATGTTGTAGTGGAACAAGAAGTGGTCTTCGAATTCACCGGCCAAGGCATCGATGCGCTGAGCATCTCGCTCGGTGCCCAAGGTGGTGATCACCAGAGCTTGGGTTTCACCGCGTGTGAACAAAGCCGAGCCGTGGGTGCGGGGCAACACGCCGGTGCGGATTTCGATGGGACGCACGGTGCGGGTGTCGCGACCGTCGATGCGGGGCTCGCCGGCCAGGATCTGGCCGCGCACGATGCGGGCTTCAATTTCAAACAACAGGCCTTCGACTTTGACGCTGTCAAAGTCAGTGCCATCGGCTTTGAGGCCTTCCATGACGGCGGCATAGGCCTCGCGACAGGCTTGGGTGCGGGCTTGTTTGTTGCGAATTTGGTAGGCGGCTCGCAGTTTGTCTTCACCCAAAGCCGTGACCTTGGCGATCAAGGGCTCGTCTTTGGCGGGAGGCTGCCAATCCCAAGTGGGTTTGCCAGCGTCGCGCACCAATTCATGGATGGCATTGATGGCCACCTTGCCTTGGTCATGGCCAAACACCACGGCGCCCAGCATGATTTCTTCGGACAGTTGCAAAGCCTCGGACTCGACCATCAGCACGGCCGACTCGGTGCCTGCAACCACCAAATCCATTTGGCTGTCTTTGCGCTGGGTTTGTCCGGGGTTGAGCACATATTGGCCATTGATGTAGCCCACGCGCGCGGCACCGATGGGGCCGTTGAAAGGCTGTCTCTTATACACATCTCCGAGCCCACGAGACGGACTCC
>CAWUNN010000012.1:0-14288 GCA_963923185.1 uncultured Limnohabitans sp.
CAACTGGATCCAGCCAACTTGCTGTGTCCGGGTCGCATCGTGGCACCGCCCAAGATGGACGACACCCGCTTGATGCGCTTCCCGCCCCAGTATCAGGTGATCCCGATCCAACCTGCATTGGATTGGTCGGCCTGGAATGTGCAAAACGATGCCCGCACCGAAGAGGTCACGGCGCCTGGCAGTGGGGGCGATCCAGCCCAGGGGTTTGCCAAAGCCGTTGAGATGTGCAACAACAACGGTCATTGCCGCAAATTTGATGCTGGCACCATGTGCCCGAGTTATCGGGTGACGCGTGACGAGCAACACCTGACTCGAGGGCGTGCCAACACCCTGCGCTTGGCTTTGTCGGGGCAGCTGGGTGCGAACGCTTTGACCAGCTCAGAATTGCTGGACAGTTTGTCCTTGTGCGTGGGCTGCAAGGGCTGCAAGCGCGAATGCCCGACCGGGGTGGACATGGCCCGCATGAAGATCGAAGTCATGCACCAGGTGCGACAGAAAAAAGGTCTGAGTTGGCGCCAACGTCTGGTGGCCCATTTGCCAGACTACGCCCGCCATGCCGCACGTTTTGCGGGCCTGCTCAACGCACGCAACCGAATCGGCTGGATCGCCCAATGGATGGAGAAGACCTTGGGCATCTCAGCCCGCAGGTCGTTGCCCATTTGGCAGAGTCGTCACTTTTTCAATCGCGGCACCATGGGCGTGAGTGCTGCTCAGGCCCTGGCCTCGCATCAATCGGTGGTGCTGTTTGTCGACACCTTCAATGGTCACTTTGAATCAGAGACTGCTTTAGACGCCTTCAAGGTCCTGAGTGCGGCAGGCTACGACGTGCATGTGGCTGCCAAAACCGCACAAGGGCATGGCGCCAACCAAGGGCATTTGTGTTGTGGCCGCACGCATTTGGCCACAGGCCAAATTCAAGAGGCTCGCCGCAAAGCCCAAGAGTTGTTGGCGGCATTGAAGCCTTTTGCTGAAAAAGGCATTGCCATCGTGGGACTCGAGCCTTCGTGCCTGTTGACCCTGCGCGATGAATACAGCGTGATGGGCTTGGGGGAAGATGCCCACTTGGTGGCCCAGCACAGCATGCTGCTTGAAGAGTTTTTGGCACGCGAACTCAAAGCCGGCAAGCTTCAGACGTTGAAAGCTCGGCTGTCCACCATCAATCAGCCGATTTTGGTCCATGGGCATTGTCACCAAAAGGCTTTCGGCCTGGTGCCCGATGTGATGGAGGTTGTGCGCATGTTGCCCGGTGCTGCGCCCAGATTGATTGAAACCAGTTGTTGCGGCATGGCCGGATCTTTTGGCTATGAACGCGAACACCACGATGTGTCGATGCAGATGGCTGAGCTGAGCTTACTGCCCGCCTTGCGTTCGTCCCCAGACGCGTTGATCGTGGCCGATGGCACCAGTTGCCGTCATCAGATCTTGGATGGCATCCAACGCCATGCCATCCATGTGGCCAGCTTGTTGGCTCGTCATCTGCAGCGCTGACGGGTGTGCCTGAGGCTGAGCCTCAGACACACCAAGGGGCTTGGTTATGAAACAACCCCAGGTACAAGGCGGCTGCAGCGCTGAATGTCAGCGCCAAGCCGGCCAGTCGCATGCCCCAGCCTGGGGCTTGGATGCGCTGGCCCCAGCGCAGCAGCACCCAAGGACCCAGGCCCAATACCGCTCCACTGGCCAAGGCAAAGGTGGCCATGATGGCTGCTCCTTGCCAAAGGGTGCCACCCAAAGCGGCCACGATCAGGGCCGAATACAGCAGGCCACAAGGCAAACAGGCCCACAACATGCCCGCGATCAACGGCACCCCCAATGGGTGGGTGGTGAAACCCTGAACCCAAACCAAGAGCCGTTGCCAGGTGGCACGTCCCAAAGCCTGCGCCCACAGGGGCATTTGTGCGCGCCACACCAACCACAGGCCCAAAACCAAGGCAAACGCATGGAAAAAACTCCACACCGGTCGCAATGCAGCACTGTAGACGGTCAACCAGCCCAGACCTTGCATGAGACTGGCGGCCAGCGCCCCCATGACCGAGTAACCCACCAGACGACCCAATTGGAAGGCCATCAAAGAACGCCCAACTTGGGGCCGGCTGGTTTGCGCCATGGCTGCACAAGGCGCACCACACATGGCCAAGCAATGCGGTCCACCCGCCCAGCCCATCAAAGCGGCGGTGAGGAAAAGACTGGTTTGCATCAAATGATTTTAGAGAATCTGGCTCGATTGCGATCCAATTGCAAATGGCGATCAAACACCATGGCCACAGCACGCACAAAAAACCAGCCCATCTCGGTGACGGTGATGCCTGCTTCATCCATCGCCACCAAGCCTTGATCTTGCAAGGCCTTCATTTGCTCCAACTCACTTGAATAGGTTTGTGCAAACGAGACCAAGTGGGACACCTCGATCGACTCAAAATCAACCCGACCCTGACACATCAAGGCCATGATGATGGAGCGACGCGCCAAATCGTCCCGATTCAAAGCCAAACCTTTGACAATGGGCAAACGACCTTGGATCAAGGCATCGGTGTATTCCTCGATGGTTTTGGCGTTTTGACTGTAGGTGGCACCGACCCGGCCGATGGAGGACACCCCCAATGCAATCAAATCGCAATCAGGTTGGGTGCTGTAACCTTGAAAATTGCGATGCAAACGACCTTGACGTTTGGCCACGGCCAACGCATCTTCAGGCCGGGCGAAATGGTCCATGCCAATATAGACATAATTGGCTTGCATCAACTGCCGCATGGCATTGGAGAGCATGGCGACTTTGCTTGAGGCCACAGGCAATTGCTCGATGTGTATGCGCCGTTGCGGCTTGAAACGCTCGGGCAAGTGGGCATAAGCGTACAAGGCAATGCGATCCGGTCGCAAGCGCTCGACCTGTTCAATCGTTCGCTGAAATCCAGCTTCGGTCTGCAAGGGCAGCCCATAAATCAGATCGACATTGACCGATTCAAATCCAATCTCCCTGGCCGCTTGGGTCAGTGCAAAAGTCTGCTCTGCTGGCTGAATGCGGTGGACGGCCTTTTGCACCTGGGGATCAAAATCTTGCACACCCAAACTGATTCGATTGAATCCGAGTTGATGCAGCACCTTGAGCCTTTGCGGGGTGACGGTGCGCGGATCGATTTCAATGGAATACTCTCCACCAGGCACCAAATTGAAATGGGTGCGCAACAAACCCATCAATTGCTTCAATTCGTCATCATTGAAAAAAGTGGGGGTGCCGCCGCCCAAATGCAATTGGGACACCGAATGACCGGCGCCCAGGTGACGCACTTGGAGCTGGACTTCCATTTCAAGCAAACGCAAATATTCGGCGCTGCGTTCGGTGTGCTTGGTGATGATTTTGTTGCACGCACAGTAATAGCAAAGGGAGGCACAAAAAGGGATGTGCACATACAACGACAGCGGCTGGTTGCGCCGTCCTGGCCCATCTCGGCGCGCTTGTAGCGCCCGGATATAGTCTGCTTCGGTGAAAGCTTCGATAAAGCGATCTGCCGTAGGATACGAGGTATAGCGCGGACCTGGCACGTCATACTTTTGCAACAATGAAGGAGAAATGTTCATCATGATGATCTGGGTCTTTCATTTCCAACATATTGCCTGGTCTGGCTCAGAAAAGATTTGACACATGTCAACAAAAGCCATGCAAAATAGAGCCTACACTTCGTCAGAAATCATGACCACCAACTCCCAATTGATTGCAGCCCTCCCGATCCAAGCCATCAAGGTCGCTTGCTCCAATTGCAACTTGCGCGAACTGTGCATGCCCATGGGCCTGAACGACAGTGATATGCAACGACTTGACGACTTGGTGGGCACTCGCAGAAAAGTCAAAAGGGGGGCATCGCTCTTTAAAAATGGCGATCCATTCAATGCCTTGTTCGCCATTCGCACTGGTTTCTTCAAAACTTGTGTGACGACCGAAGACGGCCGCGATCAAGTCACGGGGTTTCAAATGGCAGGTGAAATCATCGGCTTGGACGGCATCGTCAGTGATTTGCACACCTGCGACGCCGTCGCCATCGAAGACGCCGAAGTCTGTGTGATGCCGTTTGACAAGATCGAGAGCCTTTCTCACGAAGTCAAAGCCTTGCAAACCCATGTGCACAAAATCATGAGCCGAGAAATTGTGCGCGAACATGGGGTGATGCTGCTGTTGGGCAGCATGCGGGCGGAAGAGCGATTGGCTGCTTTTTTACTGAACCTGGTGCAACGCTTGCATGCCCGTGGATTCAGTCAGTCCGAATTGGTCTTGCGCATGACCCGCGAAGAAATTGGCAGCTATTTGGGTTTGAAACTGGAGACCGTCAGTCGCACATTCTCCAAGTTTGTCGAAGACGGCATCGTCGAAGTCAAACAGCGCCACGTGCGAATTTTGAATGCCGAGGCGTTGAAACAAATCGTCAACCCACAGGTTTGCAACTCGCATTGATGGCCGCGCTAGGCGTGGTCGCACTGCTTGGGGCAGCCATCTGGTCGATCTGTGCTGGGCAGTGGGCAACGATTGACCTCAAAAGGTGACATGCTCAGCATGCAGGTCAACCCACTGGCGCTGGAGGTCACCACCCACAAACCAAAAAAAGTCAGCGTATACACCGCCTGACGACTGGCCTCAATGGGTTGCCCAAACCAATGCATGTCTTGGGGATCAAACATGGCAAAAACCAGCATTTCAAGCACACCGGCCACCAAAAAAGCGGGCCACAAAATCCACATCAATCGTTGTCGCAGCATGTCTGGCTCCTGGCAAGTTCAAAGGGCTGTCGCTGGGGATTGAATCTTTTCATTTCACTTGGACATGTTCAGGTGTGGCGGCATGGTTGCGGGCTTTTTGGGCAGGCAACAGGCTGCGATCTGACGTTTCCTGACGGTTTTGTCCATACTCATAGGCATCATGGGCCAAGACGGGGTCGGGTGCACTCATGGCCAAATAGGCGGTGTAAAAGGCGGCCAAGACCACCACCAACGGTCCCGCAATCAACATCCATACCAGAGGGTGGCGATACCAGGCCTGAGCAACAAGAGGGGTGGTTTTCATCGGGGCACCAAAAAAACAGATTTTTCTTCAATGGCATGGCGGTCGTTTTGCGACTCGACCACAAACCAAATTTTGTGCGATCCACTGGTGGCAGAGCCATAGGGAATGTCCGCGTGCAATACCACCCAGCGAGAATCGGCCGAATCCACCTCGACATGGGCTTGATCTCTGATGCGAATACCGTCCAGACCATGCACGCTGACGTGATAACTCTGGGACTGCTCGGTGGCATTCATGAACTGAAAACGGTACACATTCTCGATGGTGCCCTCATCGGTCAAGCGAGCCAAGGTGTTGCGATCTCGGATGACATCGACCTTGAAGGTGTGACGCACACTCAGACTGATCAGCAAGCCCAAGCATAAGCTCAACAAAATGCCGGTGTAGATCAGCACCCGCGGACGCATCACTCGGCGCCAAGTCTCACCACGTGTCCATTTGTTTTTCAATGCATTTTGGGTGGTGTATCGAATCAAGCCAGGTGCATACCCCAGTTTGCCCATGACCGTGTCACACACATCGATGCATGCACCACAGCCAATGCACTCGTATTGCAGCCCTTGGCGAATGTCGATGCCCGTGGGGCACACTTGCACACACAAGGTGCAATCGACGCAGTCACCCAGCCCCTTGCTGGCTGGGTTGACGCCATGCGAGCGGGCTCCACGCGGCTCACCGCGCGCGCTGTCATAGGTGACGATCAAGGTGTCGTGATCGAACATGGCGCTTTGAAAACGCGCATAAGGGCACATGTACTTGCAAACCTGCTCACGCATGAAGCCGGCGTTGCCATAGGTGGCAAAGCCATAGAAAAACACCCAGAAAATTTCCCAAGACCCCATTTGGGTGGTGAAGAAAGACATCCCCAGGTCGCGGATGGGTGTGAAGTAACCGACAAAGGTAAAGCCTGTCCAGATCGACAAGCCCATCCAAATGATGTGCTTGTACCATTTCTTGACCAGTTTTTCCAAAGAAAAATCTGATCGGTCCAAGCGCATGCGAGCCGTTCGGTCACCTTCGATCTGGCGCTCGATCCACATGAATATTTCGCTGTACACGGTTTGCGGACAAGCAAAACCACACCACAATCGACCGGCCACGGCCGTGAACAAAAACAACGACAAGGCACTGATGACCAATAAACCGGTCAGGTAAATGAAGTCTTGCGGATACAACACCAAACCAAAAATATAAAAGCGCCGCGTGCCCAAATCAAACAAGACGGCTTGGCGTTGTCCCCATTCAAGCCAGGGCAATCCATAAAAAATAAGCTGGGTCAGGGCCACAAAAAACCATCGCCAACGCGCAAACCAACCTTGTACGGTGCGTGGATAAATTTTTTGACTGGCGGCGTACAAACTGACCATCTCGCCATCGGCCGGGATCGGCTGAATGGGGATGGTTTTGCGGGACAACTCTTCAGACATCGATGCTCGATCCAACCCTCACTTGTTGGACAGCCCCCAGACATAAGCGGTCAACACATGGATTTGCGAATCGGTCAGGCGGTCTTTTTGCGCTGGCATCTGATTGGTTTTGCCGTTGTTGACCATGGCTGTGATGGCCTCTTCACCCCAGCCATGCAACCAGATCTTGTCGGCCAAATTGGGGGCGCCGATTTGCTGATTGCCCTTGCCGTCCAAGCCGTGACAAGCCGCACATGCCACAAATTTGGACTTGCCCAAATTGGCACGCACAGAATCATGCGGACTGGCAGACAAACTCAACACATAGTGAGCGACGTTTTTCACATCATCGGCACTGCCCACAGCAGCAGCCATGGGGGGCATCATGCCGTTGCGCCCCAATGTGATGGTCTCTTTGATTTTGTCGGGCGTGCCGCCATGCAACCAATCGCCATCGGTCAGATTGGGAAAGCCTTTGGAGCCCCGAGCATCTGAGCCATGACATTGGGCACAGTTGTTCATGAATAAACGCTCACCAATGGCCATGGCCTTGGCGTCTTTGACCAATTGCTCGGGCGGTTGACTGTCAAATCCAGCGTACAAAGGCTTGAGGGCGGCATTGGCTTGAGCCACTTCTTGGTCATATTGACCCGCCGAGGTCCAACCATAGCTGCCAGCCGATTGACCCAAACCCGGGTAAAGGTACAGATAGGCCAAGCCAAATATGATGGTGATGACGAACAAACCCACCCACCACATGGGCAAAGGGTTGTTCATTTCACGCAGGTTTTCATCCCACACATGCCCCGTGGTGTGGTCGGCACTGGCGGCCACTTTGGTGCGCGAGGTGACCCACAACAAAAGGGCGCAAGCAGCGATGCCGCCCAACGTGATGGCAGTGATGTAGATAGACCAGAAGTTGCTGATGAAATCGCTCATTTGGGGTCCTCAATCGTCTTTCAGCGGCAACAGGGCTGCTTCATTGAATTGGCGGGTTTTGCGTCGGTCTAAGGCCCATCCGATGATGCCCAAGAAGGCCACAAAGCTGATCACGGTGGTGACGATGCGCAGGGTATTGACGTCCATGATCCCTTCCTTATTTCAAGGCCAAGCCCAGACCTTGCAAATAGGCAATCAGGGCATCGAGTTCGGTTTTCCCCTGGACTTCGTCAGCGGCTTTGGCGATTTCTTCATCGCTGTAGGGCACACCGACGACACGCAGGGCTTTCATGTGCTGACCAATGTGCTCAGCATCGGCCTGGTTTTGGCTCAACCATGGATAGGCCGGCATGTTCGATTCGGGCACCACGTCGCGCGGATTGGTCAAATGAACCCGATGCCACTCGTCAGAATAGCGCCCCCCCACACGGGCCAAATCGGGCCCTGTTCGTTTGCTGCCCCACTGAAAGGGGTGGTCGTAGACTGACTCGCCAGCGACCGAGTAATGGCCATAGCGCAATGTCTCGGCCCTGAAGGGGCGAATCATCTGGGAGTGACAGTTGTAGCAACCTTCGCGTTGATAAATATCGCGTCCCGCCAATTGCAGCGCCGTATAGGGTTTGACGCCTGGCAAGGGTTGGGTGGTGGATTTTTGAAAAAACAGAGGCACGATTTCGACCAAACCACCAAACAACACCACCACGATGATCAAGACGATCATCAGGAAGTTGTTGGTTTCAATTTTTTCGTGGCTGAAGCCAGTTTGAGGTTGTTGTGACATGTTGGACTCCTTAGGCATGCGCCGCCATGGCTGGGATGGGCGCATCCACCGAGTGGCCTTTGACCACTGTCATGAGGGTGTTCCAAAGCATGACCAGCATGCCAAAGAGGTACAGCGCGCCACCCAAGAATCGAACCACGTAATAGGGGTAGGTGGCTTTCACGCTTTCAACAAAGGTGTAGGTCAGCGTGCCGTCATCGTTGATCGAGCGCCACATGATCCCTTGCATCACGCCGGCAATCCACATGGCAGCGATGTACAACACGATGCCAATGGTGGCGGTCCAGAAATGCACCTCGATCGCTTTGACGCTGTACATTTTTTTCTGACCAAACAAGCGCGGGATCAAGAAGTAAATGCAACCCATGGACACCAAGCCCACCCAACCCAAAGCGCCAGAGTGAACGTGACCCACGGTCCAATCGGTGTAGTGAGACAAGGCATTGACCGTCTTGATGGACATCATCGGTCCCTCAAAGGTGCTCATGCCATAAAAGGACAACGAGACGATCATGAAGCGCAACACCGGGTCGTCACGCAATTTGTGCCAGGCTCCTGACAAAGTCATGATGCCGTTGATCATGCCGCCCCAGCTGGGCGCCAACAAGATCAAAGAAAACAACATGCCCAGTGACTGCGTCCAATCGGGCAAAGCGGTGTAGTGCAAATGATGTGGGCCTGCCCACATGTAGGTGAAAATCAGCGCCCAAAAGTGGACGATGGACAGGCGGTACGAATAGACTGGCCTTTCGGCTTGCTTGGGGATGAAGTAGTACATCATGCCCAAAAAGCCTGCTGTCAAGAAAAACCCGACCGCATTGTGCCCATACCACCACTGCACCATGGCGTCTTGCACACCGGCATAGGCTGAATAAGACTTCATGAAACCGGCCGGAATTTCTGCGCTATTGACCAGATGCAACACCGCCACTGTCAGAATGAATGCCCCGAAAAACCAATTGGCCACATAAATGTGACGCACTTTGCGCTGCGCAATGGTGCCAAAAAATACCACGGCATACGACACCCACACCAAAGTGATCAGGATGTCTATGGGCCACTCGAGCTCGGCGTATTCTTTGCCGGTGGTATAGCCCAAAGGCAGGCTGATGGCGGCCAATACAATCACCAACTGCCAGCCCCAAAACGTCCAAGAAGCCAGTGCTGGCGCAAACAACTTGACCTGACTGGTCCTTTGAACGGCGTAATAACTGCTGGCAAACAAGGCACATCCACCAAAAGCAAAAATCACCGCATTGGTGTGCAGGGGGCGCAAGCGGCCGTAGCTCAGCCAAGGGATGCCCAAATTCAGTTCGGGCCATGCCAACTCGGCTGCGATGAACACGCCCACCAGCATGCCCACCACACCCCAGACCACCGTCATGATGGCAAACTGCCTCACCACACCATCGGTGTAAACCGCAGAAGGTGTTGCTGAAGTACTCATAAATAACCTTTCATCTGACTTTTGGAGTATGCGTTTTTGTCCATGCTTTGGATTTGATTCAAATCAATCCTCGCGCAAAATCCGCTCACCTTCTTGCTCTATGGCTTCAAATTGCCCACTGTGGATGGCCCAGCCCAACCCCACCAGCACCACCAACACCAACACCACCGAGAGGGGAACCAACACGTACAAAATGTCCATTCATCTGCCCTTCAAAGCGATTTCATCGGGCATGTCACGGGCCAAAACCATTGAGTAGGCCATCACACCCAGTGAGCTCAGGGCCATGCCCAAACCTGCCAGCCAGGCCGGCAACTCTCCAGTCAGCGCCACAGGAACCAATAAAGCGTTGTAGCCCAAGGCCCACATCAGGTTGTGGCGCACCACCCGCATGGTTTTGCGGGCACGTTTGACCATGGCTGGCAATTGCACCAATTTCGACCCCAACATCACCAAATCAGAGCGGGCTTGCGCCAAGGGCACGGCCGTTGCCAACGCCACTGAGACGTGGGCCGAAGCCAATACAGGGCCATCGTTCAAGCCATCGCCCACCATCGCTACTTTCTTGCCCAGGGACTGAAGAGACCCAAGCCGATCCAATTTATCCTGGGGCGAGCACTGCCCCTGTGCTTGTGAGGCAGGCACACCCACCCACTGTGCCACCCGATCGACCGACACCTGTCGGTCACCCGACAAAATCCAAACATCCAGCCCCAGGCCAGACAATTGACGCACCGCCGAGGCGGCGTCGGCACGCAAATCTTCGGCCAAATCAAAGCTGGCCAACCAACCCCGATGGACGTCAAACAAATGCACGGTGCTATCGGCAGCCTGGGGTGGACAAGCCAGTCCGGCGCTGAATGCACGACAAAAATCCAACGATCCCAAGCGCAAATGCCAACGGTGACCGAGGTCGTCCAGCCATTGACCTTCAAGCCCCTGGCCACTGTGCTCGGTCACCGAGCTTGCGCGCTGATACTGTGGCGCAGCAGCCACCAACGTGCGCGAAACGGGGTGCCACGAATGACATGCCAAGGACGCCGCTTGCGCGATCAGATCACAAGCTTGATCGGGCATCATGACTCCTGCTCGCGTGTGCACGACCTGCAACTGTTGACCGTCGTGGGTCAAGGTCCCGGTTTTGTCAAACACCACGGTATCGATTTCCGCCAGGGCCTGAAGAGACTGCAATTCACGCACCAATACCCCGTGACGGGCCAAATGACCGGCGCTGGCCAGCATGGCGGCCGGCGTGGCCAAAGACAAGGCACACGGACACGTCACGATCAAGACCGAGACCGCCACCATCAAGGCTTGTTCGGGGTTGGCTGACCAGCCGTACACAGCCGATGCCCCCGCCAAGGCCAACACCACCAACAAAAAAGGTCGCGCCAAGCGATCGGCCCACTGGGCCAAGCGTGGTTTGCTGATCGAGGCCTGCTCCATCAAGGCCACCAATTGGGCATAACGGGTTTGCGAACCCACTCGGCTGATCAGCACCTCGACGGTGGCCGACAAATTGTGACTGCCCGCCATGACTTGCTCTTGGGGGCCGCGTCCACACGGGCGAGATTCACCGGTCAACATCGCCTCTTCAATCAGGGTCTGCCCGCTCAAAATGACCCCATCGGCGGGGAATGCTTCACCGGCCCTCACTCTGACCACATCGCCCACCTGCAAAACATGCAAAGCCACCCTTTGCCAACCGGTGTCTGTGCGCCGCTCTATGCTCTGGGGCAATCGGTTCATCAGGGCTTCCAATGCCCCGGCGGTTTGATCACGCAAACGCCACTCTAGCCAACGACCACCCAATAAAAAAAATACAAACATGGTCAGAGAATCAAAATAAACTTCGCGACCCCATGCACTGTCTGGCTCAAAGGTACCCAAGGTGCTGACCACAAAGGTGATGGCCATGCCCAATGCCACCGGCATATCCATGCTGAGACGGCGCTGGCGCAAGTCATGCCAGGCCCCACGCCAAAAAGGCATGCAAGAAAAAAACACCACAGGCAAAGTCAACACCCAAGAAGCCCAACGCAACAATTGCAAGGTATTGGGACTGATGTCACCTGGTTCAGTCACATAAGCCGGTGATGCGTACATCATCACCTGCATCATGCAAAATGCCGCCACCAGCAAGCGCCACAACATGCGCCGCGTCTCGATCAAACGAACATGGCGCAAGCTGTGATCTTGGGCTGGAATGGCTTGGTAGCCCGCACGCTCAATCGCTTGCATCCAAACCGAGGGCGTGACCTGTTCGGGCGACCAGGTCACGCTGGCCCGTCGGGTGGATGCATTGACTTGAACCGCGTGCACACCCGCCACGCCCTTGAGCGCATCTTCGATGGTGAAAGCACAAGCCGCGCAATGCATGCCTTCAATGACCACCTGCGACTCCCACTGGGCTTGCCCCTGGGCATTGGGTCGGCCAGGCTGGCTGTAGTGAAGCCAGACCTGGGGATCGTCCCAAAGGCTTGCCAGTGTGGCTGAATTTGACATGCCGCAAGCTTAAGTGCCCAAGCTTGCACCAAACTTGACATGCATCAAAGCAAGTTTGAATCCCAAGAGTAAGCTCAAAGACACATTGAGCTTGGGTCTCAATCCATTTCAACAGGAGAAAGTCATGTACAAAAAAGTTCTCGTGACCACCGACGGTTCTGCATTGTCCAAAAAAGCCGTGACGCACGCCATCGGTTTATGCGCGGCCACCGGGGCAGAGTTACTGGCTTTGCGAGTCACCCCTCGCTATGCACAGACTTACTTTGAGGGCTCGATCCCTTTGTCTGCCGACGAAGTCTCGAAAATCGAAGAGCGCTGGTCGAGCGCGGCATCTGACACCGTGCAAGCCGTGGTCAAACTGGGGACGGCCAAAGGGGTTCGGGTCAAACCGCTGGTGATCAAGTCCGACATCGTCTCAGATGCCATCATGGCAGTTGCGCGCAAAAACAAAGCCGAATTGATCGTCATGGCCTCCCATGGCCGTCGTGGCTTGAAACGGTTGTTGTTGGGCAGTGAAACCCAACAGGTGCTGACCCACTCGACCACCCCGGTGTTGGTGCTGCGCTAAACGCTTTCTCGGTCGATTTGCTCGATCGCCCACTGTGCATGCTCTTGCACCAGGGGGCTCAAAGTAGGCATGGCCAGCATCAAGGCATTGGCCATTTGCTCACGCAGTTCTTTGGACAATGGACTGCGCAAGGCATTGCCCATGGCCACCGCCAAATTGCGCCTCCATCGCTCATACCCAATGCGACGAATGGCACTGCCCTGGGTGTGTCTCAAAAATTCATCTTCGCTCCATTGCCAAAGACCGAGCAAATCGGCCGCTTTCAATGGCGCACGCGGCTCAAAATCAGGCAAATGGCTGACCTGGGCAAATTTGTTCCATGGACAGACCAGTTGACAATCGTCGCAACCGTAAATCCGATTGCCCATCAAAGGACGCATGGCCACATCGATGGCGCCAGCATGCTCGATGGTGAGGTAAGAAATGCAACGCCTGGCATCCAGACGATATGGGGCCACAATGGCTTGCGTGGGACAGGCTGTGATGCATGCGCTGCACTGTCCGCAGTGGTCGCTGGTCGGCTCCGACCGGGGCAAGGGGCGATCCAGGTAAATTTCCCCTAAAAAAAACACCGATCCTGCCTGCCGATTCAAGAGCAAAGTGTGTTTCCCCCGCCAGCCCAGTCCAGCGCGCTTGGCCAACTCCACCTCCAACACCGGCGCCGAGTCGGTGAAGACTCGGTAACCCATGGGGCCCCAGGCTGCTCCGATGCGTTGAGCCAATTTTTCAAGGCGCTGACGCACCACCTTGTGGTAATCGCGACCACGGGCATAGATCGAAATCACGGCCTCCTCTGGCTGACCTTGACGGTCTAACTCTTGTTGAGCCCAGTCGGTTGTTGCACCCGCAAAAAGATAGTTCATGCCCACGCACACCACACTGACCGTGCCTGGCACCAGTTCTTGGGGACGGGCTCGCTTCAAGCCATGGCGTTGCATGTAATCCATTTCGCCATGAAATCCAGCCTCCAACCAGGCCTTTAAACCGTCCTCGGCATCAGACAGCTGGATATCGGTCACGCCAATTTGCGAGAATCCAAGCTCAAAGGCCCAATTTCGCAATTGGTTCATGCATTCTTCGGACCTGGGTTCCAAGCTCAAGAGGCTTCCTTTTGACAACTTTGCACATTGTAAAAAATCTAATCTGGCGAACCGAAGCCGACACCCAGATGTGCGCCCAAAAACTGGCCGCACAGCCCGGCATCGCCCATGCGGTGATCGAATTGCATGGCGATTTAGGAGCTGGCAAAACCACTTTTGTGCGTCACTTGCTGCGGGCCTTGAAAGTCAATGGTCACATCAAAAGTCCCACCTATGGCTTGGTGGAGCCGCACACAGGCCAATTCAAGGATCAAGCTTTGGACATCTGGCATTTCGATTTTTATCGCTTGCAAGATCCACGCGAATGGTCTGAGGCTGGCTTGCGTGATATTTTCACGCAGCCAGGACTGAAATTGGTCGAGTGGCCACAACAAGCGGGTGTCGATCGGCCGACCGCCGACTTGGTGTGTCGCATCGACTGCCTGGACCAGGAAGAGCGCCGAGTCCAATTCACGGGCCAAAGCCAGATCGGCCGGTCTTTGGCGGGGGCACTGT
>CAWUNN010000013.1:0-13743 GCA_963923185.1 uncultured Limnohabitans sp.
CGACACGCGGATTTTCAATCCGCATGCTGGTGATCCCATTCCGCCCCAATTCGCCATTTCAATCACTCTGGCGAGAGCCCCAGTTCAAGCGACAAACGCCGGTAGGTGGTCCAAGACCGCATCACAGCGTCTTTCAACTCAGCCCCCAGCATGGGCGTGTCTTCAGCATTCAGGGTTTGTCGTACCGCTTGGACCCTGGGCGACTCGGTGACAGAGGCCAATACGGCCTGTCCCAAGGCATCGATGATTTTTTGGGGCGTGCCATGTGGTGCCATCAACAGGTTGAATTCAAGCAAGTCTTCAAAGGCCGGGCCCCTGAAGCCCGCATCGGCCCAAGTGCCCACCCCAGGGAATCGACTGGATTTGGCGCCAAAAATGACTTGTACGGGTTTGATCAAACCCTTGTCCAGCCCCCCGGCCAAACCCGCCAAAGAGCCGGCCCCCATGTCGATGTGTCCGGCATACAAATCGGCAATCATGGCTCCCGTGCCCTTGTAATTGACGACGTTGAACTGAGCGCCTGTGGTCTTCATCAGTTGGTCCAGCATGATTTGCCAGCCCGAGCCTACGGCGTAGTTGCCGACATTGACCGAATGCGTTTTAGATCGCGCAATCACCTCGCGAATGGTCTTGGCTGGGAAATCCTTGTGCACCACTGCAGGAATGGGACCGACGCCCACACTGGCAATGGGCAACAGGCTTTTGTCTGGATCGATGATGGGCTTTTTCAGCAGCACAGGCGCTTGGGCCAGTACGCTGTTGAGAGAGACCAACAGGGTCAACCCGTCTGTGGGGGATCGGGCCACGGCCTCACCGGCAATCAGCCCCACACCACCAGGCTTGTTTTCTACGGTGACGGGGACCCCAAATCGGCCAGAAAAATACTCGGCCAGCGCCCGTGCTGTGGCATCGGTAGAAGCGCCCGGTGCTTGGCTGCAAATCATCCGGATGGGCTTGGCAGGCTTCCAGTCAGAGGCTTGGGCCAAGGCGGGTTGAATGCCTGCCATCGAGGCTGCACCGCCCAACAAAAGTGTTCGCCGGTGCATTGAAGGGTGCTTGGGGATCATGCCGGTCAGCTCAGGCCAATGGTTTGAGATCAGCGGTCAAATCGCATGCCAATTTGACCCAACACCCCGTAGTCGGCCAGTACCACATCGCCTTCGGTCAACTCCAGCGGTTGCATGCAAGTGCCGGTGGTCACAAATTGACCCGCCCGCAAATCGATGCCCATGGCCGACAACTCGTTGACCAGCCAAGTCAGTGCTTGGCGGGGATCACCCAAGACTGCCGCACCACTGCCTTGGCGTGTGAAAAATGTGCCATCTGCGTGGGTGACACGGCCATGAACAGGGTGTTGACTCAGATCGATGTGGCGCCACTCGTCGGGCGCTGCTGGCCCCAATATGAACTGATGGGCGCAGGCATTGTCGGCCAGCAACTGGGCTTCACCGGCGGCGGTGAAGACAGTAAATCGCGAGTCTGGCATTTCCAAAGAAGGGTTCAGGCTGCGCACCGCGGCCAAAACTTCTTCTGGGTTGTACGCCGCTTGGCGGGCCGGCAAGTCGCGGCCCATGACAAAGGCCATTTCGGGCTCGGCCACACGCATGCGATTGCCAAAAGCGGGTATGACGGCGTCAGGCGCAAAAGTCTGGCCTGACAAAATGCGACCCGCCAAGGGGCCGCTGACATTGATGTGTTGTTGACCCGCCGAGCTGGTGGCCGCGATTTTCCAGCCCAACACTTGGCGACCACTGGCTTCGGGCAGTGCCGCCTGCGCGGCGTAGCCTTGGGTGCGGTCTTGGGGGCGAATGGCGCCGGGAATGTCATTGAGCGTGGTGCCAGCTTGCCAATGTTGCCAAATCAGTTGTGCGGCGTCTCGTGAAGGCGTCAAAGCCATGGATCAACTCCAGTTCAGTGTCTTGAGTCAAACCATCATACCCAAGCACACCTCAAGCGCTGTCACAACGGCTTCAGCGGTCGATCAAGCAAGCCGCTTGGGGGTCATTCAAAATCCAATACGGCAATCAGTTTGACCACGCGGTAGTCGCTCACCGAGGTCAAGCCTTTGCCAAGCCCCAGGCTGACGCTGGATCGCCCGATTTGTTGATCCCAAACCGCATAAACGGTATTGGGCAGATGGGCGTAATTGAACAACTGGCGCATGGGTGCTTTTTCGGTGTAGTACTCCAGCCCCAAGCTGGTGGTGGACAGGGCCTGGTAGGCCAATTTGGCAGAAGGTGCAAAGCTGGCGGTCTTGTGTCCATTGAGAGTCATGTCCAGGCTGGGGTTCAAGGTCATGCGCCATTTTGGCCACTGCATGGCGATGATGGGGGTGGACTCGAAATAGGTGGTGGTCAGGCCCCCTGAGTCGCGCACGGTGTTGACTTCGTTTTTGATGCCGTAATGCCAAAAACCGTCCTCATCGTGGGTGGGCACCCACATGTGGCTGACTTTGCCTCCATTGATGTAGCTGACCCCATGGTCTTGGCTGGCATACAGATTGACCGCCAATTCACTTTTGCTGCTCAAGCCGTAGCCGTACTCCAGTCGAGTCTGAAAACCTGGCGATGTAGGCACCAGGCCGGGCCGGTTGTGCACCCAATGGGTCTCTACTTCAAAGGCCGATTGACCTTGTTCGGCAATCAACTCGTCGTGGACTTTGACTTCAAAGGGGGCGGCCCAAGCCATGACGGGGGCCAAGGTGCCTGCCCAACCCAATATGCAGCCCCAAGCTTTGAAGCATTTTGTCATGACTGGACTATACAAAACCCTTGGCAGGCACGCACAGGTGTGCAACCCAGTTTGGGACTCGCTCTCATGTGAGCTGTCACCAAGCCGATTGTCAGCCCAGGTGATTGCAGATAGACTGAACGCATCTATTTTTGGCGCGCATGCCTGCCGGTTTGGTAAGGTGTGACCGTATGAGCGCCCCTTTGACGGAGACTGTAGACATGAGACTGACCCCACAACAAATTGAGCAGTTTGACCGCGAAGGATACCTGTTCTTCCCGGGCCTGTTCACCCCACAAGAGACCCAAAACCTCAATGATGCGGTGCCCGAGTTGTACAGCCGCCGCGAGGTCTATAACGTGCGCGAAAAAGACAGCGATGCCGTGCGCACCAATTTTGCGGCTCACATGTACAGCAAGCCGTTTGCCAAACTGGCGCGCCATCCGCGCATGATCGAACCGGTCGAAGATCTGTTTGGCGAAAAACTGTACATGCACCAGTTCAAGATCAACGGCAAGATGGCGTTTGAAGGCGACGTCTGGCAATGGCATCAAGACTATGGCACGTGGCTCAATGACGACATGATGCCTGAGCCGCGCTGCATGAACGTGGCCATTTTTTTAGACGACGTCAATCCGTACAACGGTCCGTTGATGTTCATTCCCGGCAGCCACAAAAAAGGCGTGGTCGATGCCAAGCACGATCTCACCACCACCAGCTACCCGCTGTGGACCGTGGACGACAAGTTGATCACCGATCTGGTGCAGCGCGCGGGTGGCAAACAAGGCGGCATCGTCAGCCCCACGGGCCCAGCCGGCTCGATGATTTTGTTCCACAGTTGTTTGTTGCATGCCTCCAGCAGCAACTTGTCGCCTTGGAACCGCGTCAGTGTGTACCTGAGCTTGTGCGCGGTCTCTAACCATGTGCGTCGCTTCAAGCGACCTGAATTCATCGCTCACCGCGACTTCACACCCATCAGCACCTTGCCCGATGATTGTTTGTTGAAGGATTACCCGGTCGTCTTGCCTTGGGAAAAAGGCATGCCCACCAGCGCCAACGAAACCTCGATGGCGGTGTTGGCCTGAGGCGCGCCCTGCCCTCAGGCAGGCTTTGACTTCAGTTGTTGTTGCACAGCCTTGGTCACGGCCTGTGCGTCCACATTGAAAAAGCGACGCAGCGCGGCGCGCGTGTCGCTGCGACCGAACCCATCGGTGCCCAAGGTGGTGAAGTGGCGCCCCGCTGGCAGATGGGCGCGCACCGACTCGGGCACGGCGCGCACATAGTCGCTGGCGGCGATGATGGGGCCTTGGGTGCCTTGCAAGATGTCTTGCAAATGGGATGCCTCGTTGGCGTGGGCATCGCGTGCCAACTCGCTCCAACTGGTGACGCTGATCACATCGGTGCCCACGCCTTGGGATGCCAATGTTTGGGCGGCCTGGATCACTTCGGTCATGATGGCGCCAGAGCCCATCAAGGTGGCGCGCGGACCATCGGTGGGGCCGTATGACGCAAAACGGTAGCCCCCTTTCAAGACCCCGGCACGGGCTTGCTCGGGCAAGTCGGGCTGTGCATAGTTCTCGTTCATCAGGGTGATGTAGTAGAAAACATCTTGCTGCTCGATCAGCATCTCGCGCATGCCCGCATCGACGATGACCGCCAACTCGCCGGCAAAGGCCGGGTCGTAGCTTTTGCAGTTGGGGATGGTGGCTGCCACCAGGTGACTGCTGCCGTCTTGGTGTTGCAAGCCTTCGCCGGCCAAGGTGGTGCGACCCGAAGTCGCGCCCAGCAAAAATCCGCGAGCCCGTTGATCGGCGGCGGCCCAGATGGCGTCACCGACCCGTTGAAAGCCAAACATCGAGTAGTAAATGTAGAACGGCAACATGGCCATGCCATGCACGCTGTAGCTGGTAGCGGCGGCCGTCCAACTGGCAATGGCGCCGGCTTCGCTGATGCCTTCTTCCAAAATTTGGCCATCGATGGCTTCGCGGTAACTCAGCACCGAGCCGATGTCTTCGGGTGCATATTTTTGGCCGATGCAGCTGTAAATGCCCACTTGTTTGAACAGGTTGGCCATGCCGAAGGTGCGCGCTTCATCGGCCACGATGGGCACGATGCGCGGTCCCAGCACGGGGTCCTTCAGCCACTGGCCCAGCATGCGAACAAAGGCCATGGTGGTGCTCATCTCTTTGCCGTCGGCTTGCAAGGCAAATTGAGCCACGCCAGACAAATCAGGCACTGGCACGGTTTCACATTGGGTCAATCGCTTGGGCATCGAGCCGCCCAGGGCTTGGCGACGTTGCATCAGGTATTGCATTTCGACGCTGTCGGGCGCGGGCTTGTAAAAGGCCAGGTTTTGCGCCTGTTCATCGCTCAATGGCAGTTTGAAGCGGTTGCGGTACTCAAGCAGGTCTTCGCGGTCCAGTTTTTTCTGGCTGTGGGTGGTCATCTTGCCTTGACCGGCTTTGCCCATGCCAAAGCCCTTTTTGGTGTGCGCCAAAATCACCACGGGCTTGCCTTTGAATTGGGCCGCCGCAGCATAAGCGGCATGGATTTTGACCAAGTCATGGCCGCCGCGTTTGAGTTGATCGATTTGCTCATCGGTCATGCCCGCCACCATAGCCGCCAGGCTGGCATTTTGTCCAAAGAAGTGATCGCGATTGAAGCGCCCGTCTTTGGCCGCAAAAGTTTGCATTTGCCCATCGACTGTTTGAGCCAAGGTTTGGGCCAGCACGCCATCGTGGTCGCGTGCAAACAGGCCATCCCAATCGCTGCCCCAGATCAGTTTGATCACGTGCCAACCGGCGCCTTCGAACAAACGCTCGAGCTCGTCGATGACCCGTCCGTTGCCTCGCACCGGACCGTCCAAGCGTTGCAAGTTGCAATTGACCACCCAAATCAGGTTGTCCAGTTTCTCGCGCGCGGCCAAAGTCAAAGCGCTCATGGACTCGGGTTCGTCCATTTCGCCATCACCAAACACGCCCCAAACCTTGCGTCCTTGGCAATTCAAAATCTGCCGGTCAGTGAGGTAGTGCATGAAGCGTGCGTGATAAATCGAGCTGATCGGCCCTAAACCCATCGAGCCGGTGGGGAACTGCCAAAAATCAGGCATCAACCAAGGGTGTGGGTAGCTCGATAAACCTTTGGCCCCGTGCTCTTGGGCCACCAACTCGCGGCGATAAAAGCCCAGGTCTTGCTCGCTCAAGCGCCCTTCCATGTAGGCGCGGGCGTACACACCCGGTGCACTGTGCGGCTGGAAAAACACCAGATCCCCACGGTGTTGGTCATCGCGGGCATGGAAAAAGTGGTTGAAGCCGACCTCAAACAAATCGGCTGCGCTGGCATAACTGGCGATGTGACCGCCCAACTCACCATAAGCCGCATTGGCACGCGCCACCATGGCCAAGGCATTCCAGCGCATCAAAGAGCACAGCCGCTCTTCAATGGCCAAATCGCCTGGAAAGGGTGGTTGCTGTTCGGGCGGTATCGTGTTGATGTAGGGGCGCACAGATGAGTTGGACCACCCTAGCTGCAGGGCCTGTGCCTGTCGGCTGAGTTGATCCAAGATGTAGCGCGCTCGTTGCGGGCCTTGCGTGGCGATCAAAGCCTGTAAGGCCTCGCGCCATTCGGCGGTTTCTTGGGGGTCGGTGTCGGGTAAGTCAAACATGTTCATGTGACCCAGTGTAATGAATTGGCCTCAACAGAAGGTGTTGATTTGAGTTGTCAAAAGCAATTAAATCCGAATAAAATGCTGATATATGAAATTAGACAGCATAGATTATCGAATCATCAATGAATTGCAGCATGATGGCGGCTTGTCCAATGTGGAATTGGCACGTCGTGTGCACCTGTCTCCATCGCCGTGTTTGGCGCGCGTCAAGGCCTTAGAGGCGGCGGGTGTGATCCGACGTTATGTGGCGTTGGTGAACCCGCAGGCCTTGGGCTTGGGTTTGAATGTGTTCATCAACATCAGCTTGAAAGAGCAAAGCAAAGAAGCCCTGGCCACATTCGAGCAACGCATTGCAGAGCACGACGAAGTCATGGAGTGTTATCTGATGACGGGCGACAGCGATTATTTGATCCGGGTGGCGGTACCCGACATTGCCGCCCTTGAGCGCTTCATCATCGAGCAACTCACACCCATTCCTGGCATTGAAAAAATACGCTCGGGCTTCACGCTGAAACAGGTTCGATACAAAACCGCTTTGCCGACCCCCATCCACTAGCGGCGCGGGTCGATGTCGCACACCAGAGTGGGTGCATGGTATTGAACCTGAAGGTGGTATTCAAATTCATCGCCCAAAGGCCCATTGCTGTTCAGTCGATAAGGCAAGTCCAGTGTGTCTGCATCGGTGCTGGCGCTGGAGCGAACCGACAACGCCAAAAACCCATCTTTTTGCATTTGCTGCAGATCAATCCATGGCGATTTGCGGGGGTCTGAATCTTCGAGCACCTTCAAACGCTGCCCAGAATAAGCCGACATCATGGCGCCCATGGCCGCATCACCGGCCAGGTACTTCAAGGGACAGTGAGTTCGCGTTGCCCAAAAGGCCATGGCCTGCGTGGTCATCGACTCGGCGGGCATGGAGCGAACGGCTTGTCGTTGGGTGTCGTAGCGAATCAAGCCCAAGCCTTGAGCGGCAAAGATCGACATCGAAATCATTTGCACCACCACCCAAACCCAAAGATGTCGCGTGGCAATGGGACCCTGTTTCCGCCACATCCAAAAAGCCACCGCCAGAACCATGAACTGACTGGCTTGCAAGCCCCAATGGCTTTGTACCCTAGCGCCCATGGCCAGTGAAATGAACACAATGAAACCCAGGGGCAGCACCAGCAAGCCGCCCAACCAAAGTTTTTGTCGCAAAGAGAGCGTTGCTTCGTGCTTGTCAGGGCCGGTGGATCGACGCACCAGGCCGATGGTCCACACACACAAGGCAAAGAACAACATGGGCAGGTGATATCGCAGTTGGTTCACCCAAAACGCACCTTGTCGCATGACGGGGTCATCTAAGGCGTTGGCATCGACATAGCGCAGGGCGTATCGAAAAGGTTCAAAGTCATGCTGATGGGCCCAGAGCAGGTGCGGTGCAAAGACCAAAGCAGCCACAGCCATGGCCCATGCCAGGCCTTTGCGAACTTGGTGCACATGGTGGGTGGCCAGCACCGCCACCACGATGCCAGCCAGGGGAACTGCGGCTTGGTACTTGACCAACAAAGACAAGCCACCCAAGAGGCCCGCACCCAGCCAGAGTCGGTATTTTTGATCGCGCAAAGCCAGCAAGGTGACCCACGCCGTCAGGGCGATGAAGGCCACCAAAACCGAGTTGTGGTTGTACAGCTGGGCTCGACGCGTGAAGCCGTAATGCAGGGTCAACAACAAAGCCACCCAGGCGGCGATATCGAGGTCAAACAACAAGCGTGCAATGCGGTGGCTGGCCCAAACCGTCACGGCATAAGTCAAACCCGACAACACATAAGGCCAATAAGGGCTTGGGCCCACCCAGTGCAAGGACACGTACATCAACCAGGTGGTCAAGGGTGGGTGTTTCCAGTATCCCCACTCGAAACTCTGAGCCCAGATGTATGGCTCTAGGCTGTCATTGAGTTGCGACTGGTTCAGCCACGCGGCCAGGCCAATCCAGACCCAAATGGTCAACACAGACCCCAGCAACACTTGGTTGCCAGTCGGTTGAAACGATTGGCTTGGGGTCATGGGCGATGGCCGCACCGATTGAACCCCTGGAATCAAAGGGTTAAACCGCGGCCTTGTGTGGTGGTGAATTGATCATTTTGCCTCATCCATGTGACGTCAATCGATGCTGGCCCCTGAGCTTTTGACAATGGCAGCCCAGCGCGGTAAATCGCTTTTGATCAAACTGGTGAATTGATCTGACGAGGTTTTGTAAGGTTCGCACCCCACGCCGGCCAAGCGCTCGTGCACCTCTTTGGACTCGAGTGCTTTGGCCACTTCGGCATTGAGTTGGTTGACAATCGTTTTGGGTGTGCCCGCGGGTGCAAACAAACCGTACCAAGGGGTGGTGCCAAAGCCTTTGAGGGTCTCGCCGATGGTGGGGCTGTCGGGCAAAGCCGAGATCCGTTTGGGGTTGACCACGCCCAGCACCTTGATCTTGCCAGATTTGATGAAAGAGATCGACGAGGGCAAGCTTTGCACCGACACTTGGACTTGACCTGCGGCCAAGTCGGTGACGGCCGCCGCCGCCGTCTTGTAGGGCACATGCACCAAATCGATGCCGGTGTCTTTGGCCAACATTTCGCCGATCAGGTGGTTCAAGGTGCCGTTGCCTGCCGAGCCGATGTTGATCTTGCCAGGTTGTTGCTTGGCCAAGGTGACAAACTCGGCCACGTTTTTGGCTGGAAAACCAGGGTGCGCGGCCAACACATAACCGGCCGTGGCGACGGTGCCGATGGCTTCAAAGTCCTTCAGGGTGTCAAACCCCGTGCTTTTGTACAGCGATGGGTTGATCACCATCACGCTGTCGGCGGTCAACATCAAGGTATAGCCGTCGGCTTTGGCTTTGGCCGCCGCAGCGGCCCCCACGTTGCCGCCCGCTCCGGTGCGGTTGTCCACAATGAAGGACTGACCCAGTTGATCGCCCAGTTTTTGAGCAATCACGCGGGCAATCGCGTCGTTGGCACCGCCTGCGCCTTGCGGCACGATGATGGTGACGGGCTTGGACGGGTATTTGTCTTGGGCCCAAGACAGGCCAGTCATCGACAGGGCGCAAATGCCTGTCAAGGCCCATGCAAATCGTCTGTTCATGAGAGTCCCTTGTGGGTCATGCCATGGCGGTGCCTGCTGCCTGCATCGCGATCCGAACCCGCTCAGGCGTGAACGGAATTTGGCGCAAGCGTGCTCCGGTGGCGTCAAAAATGGCATTGGCGATGGCCGCTGGAATGGTGGTGGGCGTTTGTTCGCCCGCCCCCCAGCTGGGTTGACCCGGTCGATTGATCAGCACCGCCTCGACTTTGGGGACTTGGCCAAAGCGCAGAATCGGATAAGTGGCCCAGTCGACGCTTTCAATTTGGCTACCCGTCCAGCGCACATCCTCCATCAAGGTGCGGCTGACCGTTTGGATGGCGCCGCCCTGAATTTGATTCAAGACACCGTCTGGGTTGATCATTTGGCCGCAATCATGGGCCACCACCAAACGAGAGACCTTGACGGCACCGCTTTGCCGGTCGACCTCGACTTCGGCCACCGTGGCCACATAGGTGATGGCATTGTTGTAGCGCACATAGGCAATGCCACGGCCTTTGGCCACGCGCGCTGAAGGGGCGATCGATGCCGAAGGCCGGGCCACCCAACCAGCGGTCTGCAAGGCCGCTTGGATCACATCTTTGGCGCGCGGATCTTGCAAATGGCGCAATCGGAATTCGGCCGCGTCGGCACCGGCCAGGTGAGCCACCTCGTCCATGAAGGATTCGTTGGCAAACGAGTTCTCGATTCGTCCCGGGCTGCGCAAATGGGCCGAGCGCAAAAACGTCTGCGCCACATGTTTGGTGGTCACTTCGATGTTCGGCACGGCATAGGGGGCGCCTGCGTTTTGAAACAAAAAACCCACCCAATTGCCTGGGCGAGGCACGCCGGTTTCACTGGCCGAAAGCAATGGAAAATCCAGCGGTTTGAAGGCTTGGATGTGATTCAGGGCAATGTAAAAATCACCCTTCCAGCCGACCATCTGGCCGTTGGCGTCCAATGCGGCCTCGAGGTCCATCGATCGAGGTGGGCTTTTGGGGGCCAAAGCGGTTTCATCGTGGCGCATCCATTGAACGCGCACCGGTTGACCGATGGCGATGGCGATCAATGCCGCATCGGCGCTGGCATCCTCGTGCCCATTGCGACCGTAGCATCCCGAACCATCGAGGTAGACCAGACGAATCCGATCAAAGGGCAACTTGGTGATCACCGACAACTCGTGTTGCATCGAGTGGGTGGCCTGCGATGCCGACCACACGATCAGTTGACCGTTTTCATATTGAGCCACGGCACAAGATGGGCCGATCGATGCATGGGTTTGCACCGCAAACTGATAGCTGGCTTTGATCGTTTTGGCGGCATTTTTCAAGGCCGTGTCCACCTGGCCCACCTTTTGACTGGCCTCTTCTTTGGCCAGAGGCAGGCTGCGCCAATGGGCATCCAGCCGGTCTTTGGCCGGCAAATCAGGGCCTGGCGTCCATTGCACCGACATGGCGCGCGCGGCTTTGACGGCGGCCCATTCGGTTTTGCAAACCACCGCCAAGAAATCGCCTTGACGCACGGTTTGAACAAAGCCATTGACTTGGCGTGCCGCGCGATCATCAACTGTGGCGATGCGGGCGCCAATTTGGGTCGACCGAATCACCCGGGCATGCAACATGCCGGGCAACTTGAAGTCGTGAACGAAGGGGTGCTCGCCAGTGACTTTGGCCGGAATGTCGACCCGTGGGATCGATTGACCCACCACCGTGTAATCGGCATGAGGTTTGAGGGTGGCTTTGGGGTCCACCTTCAACTCAAACCCAGCGCCAATCAGTTCGGCATAACTCAGCTGACGTGATGGGTTGGCAGAGTCGACCACATGACCGTTGGCGACCCTGAGTTGGGTCGCTGGCACTTGCCATTGCTTGGCCGCACGCTCGATCAAAGCAGCGCGCGCGCTGGCAGCGGCCACGCGCAACTCTGAACCACCTTGTTGAATGGTCAAGGCGGCCCCCGTGATCCATTGATCGGGTGTGGTGCCGGTATCGCCCATCACCATGTGGATGTGGGCAAAAGGAACCGAGAGTTCTTCGGCAGCGATTTGCGCCAATGCGGTTTTGGTGCCGGTGCCCAAATCCACTTTGCCCACATAAATGGTGACTTGGTTGCTTCGGTCGATGCTCAACCAGGTGTCCAGCACGTCTTTGGCCACGCTTTTGGCAGGGGTCAACTTGGGCGGCGTGGCCGCCAGCGCCAATTCAGAAAAACTGAAATTGACCCACAACAAACCGGCCCCTGAGGCTTGCAGGAAATGACGGCGATCGAGTGTGTTCATGAAGGGTCTCCTGTTTGCAGCTCAGGCGTTGATGGTTTTCATCACGGCTTGCACAATGCGTTGATGTGTGCCGCAGCGGCACAGGTTGCCGGCCAGTGCATCGGTCACTTGTTGCTCGGTGGCTTTGGGGTTTTGGTTCAAAAAAGCCTGCGCCGTCATCAGCATGCCGTTGATGCAATAGCCACACTGTGCCGCCTGGGTGTCGATGAAGGCCTGCTGCATCTTGCTGGGCTTTTGGCTTGAGCCCAGGCCTTCAAGGGTGGTGATTTTGTTGCTTTGTACCGATTGCGCCGGGGTCACACAAGAGCGCACGGCTTTGCCGTCGACCCACACGGTGCAGGCCCCGCACTGACCCAGGCCGCAGCCAAATTTAGGTCCTTGCAACCCCAAGTGGTCGCGCAAGGCGTACAAAAGAGGGATGTCTGGGTCGGCATCGAGCTGGCGTTTTTGGCCATTGACTTGAAGGCGTAGGGTGGACATGAGTGCTCCTCACAATGAATCTGGTTCGAGGTTATACCTGGATCAATCTGAAAATCAATCACTTGGGGATTCGTTTTTTGGCAAGCAAGCCTTCGCCATCAGTGAACCCCTGAGGATGGCTTAGGCCCCCATTGAGGGCAAGCCATTCATGTCCCTGTGGCGTCGTTGTCTTTTTGCCACTGCAAGGCCAACGCATACAAATCGTTGCGTGATCCGCCAGACAGCTCAGAGGCGACTTGGACCGCTGTTTTCAGGGGAAGATGTGGCATCAGGGCTTTGAGTTCTTTGTGACCCAAGGCTTGCGCTGCAGGCGCGGAGGCGGTTTCATGCAACACCAAGGCGTACTCGCCTTTGAGCCGCTGTCCTTTCTCATGTAACCAAGTCCCCAATCGGTGGGTGTCCAAGCTGACCAATTCTTCAAATTGTTTGGTCAACTCCCGCCCCACGGTCAAGCCTCGCAGGGGCAACTTGCTCAGTTCGGTGGCCAGGGCCTCGATGCGGTGAGGGGCTTCCAGCCAGCACTGAGGGCGAGGATCTTGCAGCATATCTTGCAAGCGGCGCGTCCGCTCTTGGCCTTTGGCTGGTAAAAAACCTTGAAAGACAAAGTCAGCTCGCTCGCTGATCCAAGCCCCACTGGCACTGAGCAAGGTGATCAAGCTGCTGGGGCCGGGCAATGGCACGACCCGCAAGCCCGCTTGCAAAGCCAGACGCGCCAATTTGGCACCCGGGTCAGAAATACCGGGCGAGCCGGCGTCACTGAGGTAAGCCACTCGCTGGCCTTGCCTGAGCAAGTCCAGCACCTGTTCAGAGGCTTGCATTTCATTGTGTTGATGCAAGGCCATCCAATGGACTTTGGACGTTTCGATGCCCCAGGTGCGCAACAACTGTTGGCTGTGGCGGGTGTCTTCACAGGCCAGGACATGGACCAAGCTCAAAAGGTGCAGGGTTCTCAGGCTGACATCTGCCAGATTACCAATGGGCGTGGCCACCAAATAAAGCGCGCCCGTCGGATAATCTTGGTGGGCTGCCACTGCATGCGCAGCGGCGCGGGCGGAGTCAAAAGATGGGTTCAAAAAACACCTCTCAAGGGGCGGTTCGACACCTCAACCGCACCGCCATGGGCAATGCAGCTGAAGAGCATGTGCTGGGCATGATGCAGTCACGGGGTTGGCATTTGATGCAAAGACATTATCGGACGCCAGGTCGTGGTGGTGGCGAAATCGATTTGATCATGCGTGACCCCGCTGGGGTGGTGGTCTTTGTCGAGGTGCGCCAACGTCAAAGTGATCGCTGGGGTGGTGCCTTGGCCAGCGTGACCCGGTCCAAGCAACTGCGCATCATTGGGGCGGCACGGTATTTTTTATCCCGCTGGCAGGGTGTGCCGCCATGTTGCCGATTTGATGTGGTGGCCATCGGGCCAGAGGGACTCAGGTGGGTTCCTGGCGCTTTTACTTTATGATGACGGGCATGTTAGAGCAACGCATCGGTCAGCAATTCA
>CAWUNN010000014.1:0-13485 GCA_963923185.1 uncultured Limnohabitans sp.
TGCGGACTGGCCTTGATGATCGCGGCCTCTTTGATGGGTGACTCGGCCACCCTGGGCGCAGCGTTGATGCCCCTCATGCTGATGCTCACCGCCATGTTCTTTTGCTCGGCTTACTTCACCTACCGCGACAGCTTCCAAGAACAATTGGGGTCTGACCCCAATTAATTGTTGTTTTTTAGCTAAATTGGGGTCTGACCCCCATTTATTTCAGGGCGCGGGAAGCGAGGGTGCTGATGAGGGCGGCGCGGTATGGGGCGCTGGCATGGATGTCAGAGAGCATGTCGTCAGCGGGCAATTGGACGGCCAGTGCAGCTTGGGGGCTGTAGTCTTTTTGCAGGGCTTGTTCCAAGGCGGTGGCTCTGAAAGCGCAGGCTTGAGCGCCGGTGACGCCCACACGCACTTGGTCCGCGTAGCGCGCGACAAATACGCCCACCAGCGCCAGTTTGGAAGCCGGGTGTTTGAATTTGATGTAGGCCGCAGACTGCGGCTTGCGGAAGGTGACGGCGCGAATCAGCTCACCGGGTTGCAGCGCGGTTTGATACAGGCCTGAGAAAAAATCATCGGCCGCGATGTCTCGATCATCGGTGTGGACGGTGGCGTCCAAGGCCAGCACTGCACTGGGGTAGCAAGCAGACGGGTCGTTGTAAGCCAATGATCCCCCTAAAGTGCCTTGGTTGCGCACCATCGGGTCGCCAATGCCACCGGCCAGATCGGCCAGGGCTGGTATGGCTTGGCGCAAGCCCTCGTGCTGCGCCACATGGGCGTGCGTGGTCATGGCCCCCACGCGCACCGTTTGCGCTTGAACCTGAATGCCTTGCAAGTCAGGTAGGCCTGACAAGTCGATCAGGGCTGAAGGGTTGCTCATGCGCAATTTCATGGCCTGTACCAAACTTTGACCACCCGCCAAATATTGGCCTTGCAAACTTTCGGCCCATTCACGGGCTTGCTGGGGAGTGGCGGGTTTTTGATATTGGAAAGCGTACATGATGGATGGGGTGGGCTCAAGGCGTGGTGACTGAAAATCTGAGCATTGAAGGGCTACAGAGGGGCATGTCTGAGAAGTGGGCAGCGATTCAAGCTTGCGCGGCTTTCAACACGGATTTGACGATGTTCTCGTAGCCCGTGCAGCGACACAGATTGCCTTCTAGTCCCTCGCGGACCTGTTCTTCGGTGGGCTTAGGAATGCGTTTGAGCAAATCGATGGTGCTCATCACCATGCCAGGTGTGCAGTATCCACATTGCAGTCCATGGCAATCTCTGAATGCCTGTTGCACCGGATGCAGCGTTTCACCTTGGCTGATGCCTTCGATGGTGGTGACCTCTTTGCCTTGGGCTTGCAAGGCCAAAATGGAGCATGATTTGACCGCCTGACCGTTCAGGTGAACGGTGCAGCAGCCGCATTGGGCGGTATCGCATCCCACATGGGTGCCTGTCAAATGCAATTGATCACGAATCAATTGGACCAGCAGCGTTCGCGGATCGATCTGGGCGCGGACATCGCGGCCATTGACTTTGAGTTCAAGGGAAACGGAATTCATGATTCAGGCTTTCTTGGCATGTTGAATGGCAGCCCAGACCCGCTCAGAGGTGGCGGGCATTTCAATGGGTGAAGCACCCACCGAGGCCAAGGCGTGATTGACGGCGTTGATCACCGCCGGCAAGGCGCCCACCGTACCGGCTTCGCCTGCACCTTTGGCACCCAAGGGATTCGAGGGGGTGGGCACTGAATTGTTTTCGATATGAATGTGGGGCATGTCGCCTGCACGTGGCATGGCGTAGTCCATGAAACTGCCAGACAGCAATTGTCCTGATTCGCGGTCATAGACCACCCTCTCCATCAAGGCCTGTCCCAAGCCCTGCGCCACGCCCCCATGGATTTGGCCTTTCACGCCGACCGGATTGATCATGGTGCCCACATCGTCGACCACCCAATATCCCACCACCTTGACTTCGCCCGTGCCAGGGTCCAGTTCGACTTCGCAGGCATGCGAACCGTTGGGCCAAGTCTCTGACTTGGGTGTATAGGTGGCACTTTCGTACAAGCCCCCCTCCATGCCTGGGGGCAACTGGTTGAGCACAAACGATGTTTTGGCAATTTGCTTGAGACCGACACTTTTGTCGGTGCCGCGCACATTGAATTGTCCTGCCTTGAACTCGATGTCGTCCACGCTGGCTTCAAGCACATGGGCGGCGATTTTGCGGGCTTTTTCAATGATGCGCTCTGCGGCCATCCAAGCCGCTCCGCCACCAATCACCGTCGAGCGTGATCCGTTGGTTCCCATGCCAAAAGCCACGCGATCTGTATCTCCGTCTATGAACTTGACATCATGGGGGTCCAGTCCCAGACGCTCATTCAGGATTTGTTTGTACAGTGTCTCGTGGCCCTGCCCTTGCGATTTGGTACCCACCAACACCATGGCCGTGCCGCTGGGGTTGAAGCGGATCTCGGCATACTCTGGCTGGCTGGGCGAAGCAGCCCGTTCAATGGCGTTGGCAAAACCAATGCCACGCAGTTTGCCGTTGGCACGCGATTGCGCTTGCCGCTTGTCAAAACCAGTGTGGTCACACAATTGCAGCATGCGCTCAAAACCGCGGTCAAAAGCACCGCAATCGTAGGTGACACCAAAAGGATTTTTGTATGGGAATGCACCTGAATCAATGATATTGCGCCGGCGCAGTTCGACCCGATCGATGCCGATTTCTGTGGCCGCATCATCGAGCAAGCGCTCGATCGCGTAAATGGATTCGGGTCGCCCTGCGCCACGATAAGGCGCTGTGCTGTTGCAATTGGACATCAAGACATCCAACCGCACGTGCGCAGCCGGAATGCGGTACACACCCGAGAGGGTGACCACATTGATGAACACCGACAGCAAGTTGCGCTCAGACGAAATATAGGCCCCCACATTGGCGTGATTGCGCACCCTCAGGGCCAGAATGTGCCCTTGGGCGTCAAAAGCAATTTCAGCATCGGTGACCACATCGCGCGCATGCTCATCGGCCAATACCGCCTCGGATCTTTCGCATGTCCACTTGACCGGGCGTCCCAATTTTTTGGCCGCCCAAGGCATCAGGCGATGCTCTGGGTACTGCCAACCCTTGGTGCCAAAACCGCCACCCACATCATGCGAGATGACTCGAATTTGATGCTCGGGTATTTTGAAAATGTTCTCGGCCAGTGCATTGCGTACCCGATGCGGATATTGCACGTCCGCCCAGATGGTGTAGCGCTCTTCGCCAGCATCGTATTGGGCCAGCACACCGCGCGGCTGCATGTAATGCGCATAAACGCGACTGATCACATAGCGCCGTTTGACCACATGATGGGCTTGGGCAAACGCTTGCTCAGTCGCAGCGGCGTTACCTTGCTCAAAAATGTGCGACAAATTGTCAGGGCACTCACTCCAAACAGCGGGCGATGGACCTTCAACCAATTGCACCGTGTCAGTGACGCTGGGCAAGGGTTGATAGTCGACCTCGACCAACTCGGCCGCATCTTTGGCCTGCCACAAAGTCTCTGCGATGACCAAAGCCACTGGGTCGCCCACGTATTTGACCTCGTTGCGGCTCAAGCCCTGGTGCTGACGAAAAAACATGGGGCTGCCATCAGGACGCTTGCGTGGCAAAGTCATTTTCATGGTGCCCAAACCATCGGCAGCCACATCGTCCCCTGTGTAGACTGCCAAGACTCCGGGTGCTTGAAGTGCAGCAGTGGTGCGGATGCCTGCGATGCGTGCATGCGCGTGAGGAGATCTCACCAGCACCGCATAGGCTTGTCCGGCCAAGTTGTGATCGTCCACAAACTGGCCTTGGCCGCGCAACAGCCTGGGGTCTTCGAAACGGGAGACAGATTGGCCGATGCCGAACTGGGTCATGCTGATCATTCCAATGTTTAGGTGACAGTGCGCTATGCAAAGCAGATGTTTTAAGGTATGTTCACCCCCACATCTGTGATGAGACAGGCCATCAAATTATCACCTGATTTGTATCACAGCGGGCTGCCACAAGGGGGACATTCAATGGATTTGGGCATCAAAGGGCGCAGGGCTTTGGTTTGTGCGTCCAGCCAAGGTTTGGGTTTGGCTTGCGCCACCTCTTTGGCCAAAGAGGGCTGCGAGGTCTTCATCAATGGCAGAAAAGCCGACAAGTTGCAAAAAGTAGCGACCGAATTGGCCCATATCACGGGCGCCAAAGTTCATGCGGTGGTGGCCGACATCACCACCGAAGCGGGCCGCAGCGCTTTGCTGGCCGCTTGCCCAGAGCCAGACATCTTGATCAACAACAATGCGGGTCCGCAGCCTGGCAAATTGGCAGATTGGGCCCATGACGCGTGGATCGAAGCTTTAGAGGCCAATATGCTGGCCCCAGCCTTGCTGATTCGTGCGGTCGTGCCGGGCATGCGCTCACGCAAATTTGGCCGCATCGTCAACATCACTTCGGCCATGGTCAAGCAACCTCGTCCACGCATGGCCTTGTCTACGGGGGCGCGCGCTGGCTTGACTGCTTTTGCCAAATCGGTGTCGCTGGATGTCGCCATCGACAACGTGACGATCAACAACATGTTGCCAGAACGAATCGACACCGATCGACAGCGATTCATGGCCGAACAAATGATGAAAGAGCTGGGAATCGACATGCAAGAGGCCAGGCAGCGCATTGCCAATGGCATCGCAGCCAAACGCTTTGGAAGCACTCAGGAATTTGGCGATGCTTGTGCCTTTTTGTGTAGCGTACAGGCCAGTTTCATTTCTGGACAAAATTTGCAGCTCGATGGCGGCTCTTACCCAGGACTGATTTGAAAGCATCCCACTCGGTCGTGGACGCCAACCCCGTGCCCACAGATCTGCAACGTCGCCGTTGGTTGGCTCAACAGCTGGCTGTGGCTGCTGGATTGAGTTTAAGCGGTGGGCTTGAAGCTGAAACGACATGGCCCAACGGACCCATCAAATTTGTTCACGGCTATCCCGCTGGACAAACCCCTGATCTGCTGGCGCGACAAATCGCACCCCATTTGTCTGAACAAATGGGCGTCCCCTGGCTGGTCGATGCCCGACCAGGAGGCGGTGAGCGACTGGCCGCCCATCAGATGTCACAATTGGCCAAGCAACCCGTCGATGGGCAAACCGTTTACCAGATGACGGGTGGCTTGAGCGTGATCGCTGCAGTGGACAAAAGCGTGCAGTTTGATTTGTTGCGCGACTTCACGTATGTGAGCATGTTGACCCAATACCCCTTTGTGTTTTGGGTGGCCCACCAATCGCCATTCAAGACCTTGGGAGACCTGCTCGATGAAGCCCGCAAACACCCCTTGAAGCTGAGCTACGGCACCTCTGGGGTCGGCAATACCTTGCACATGTCGGTTGAGTTGATGTCATCCATGAGTGGTGTGCAAATGACCCATGTCCCCTATAAGGGGCCATCTGCTTACACCGATGTGGCCTCGGGGGTGTTGGACATGGCTGTGGGCACATTGGCGGTCGGTCGAGGTCTATTCAAAGAGGGGCGCATTCGGCCTTTGGCGGTGACCTCACCGACACGTTGGATGGAGTGGACTCAGATTCCGGCCGTGGCCGAGTCGGTACCAGGCTATGAGGTGATGACTTGGTCGGCATTGTGCTTTCCGGGCAAGGCCAAGTCTGAATGGAGCGACAAACTCAATGCCATGCTTCGCAAAACCTTGAATCGCCCCGAGATCATGGCCTCGATCGAGGCCAATGGCGCCATGGCTCGCCCCAGCTCACCGCAAGAGATGCGACAGCGGGTGCAAAACGACATCGCCAAGTGGAAAAAAGTGGCCAATGATGCCCGCATCGAACTGGAGTGAAAGATTGTCATGACTCAAGCCTACTCACCCTATATCGCCCACATGGGCATTTCGTGTTTTGACATCGACCGGATGGTTGATTTTTACAGCCATGTGTTTGAACTGAAGGTGACCGACCGAGGGGTGGGTTTTACATTTCCATTCAAACTGGCTTTCATGAGCGCCCATGCCAGTCAGCATCACGAGTTGGCCCTGGCTCAAAACCGCCCTGAGGGCGCCCCCAGCACGGTGATGCAGATCTCTTTCAAAGTCAACGATCTGGCTCAATTGCGTGAAGCACGCACTCGGGCATTGGCCCATGGCGCGACCCAGATGCGCTGCATCAGCCATGGCAATGCGGTGTCGATTTACTGCCTGGACCCCGAACAGAACACAGTTGAGGTCTATTTTGATACCCCATGGTATGTGGCTCAACCTCATGGCGACCCCATCAATCTGGATTTGCCCGATGAAGTGATTTGGGCCGAGATCGAACAAGTGGTTCGAGCCGACCCCACTTTCATGCCTGTTGAACAATGGCAAAAAGAGGTCTACACCCAACTCTGATCAACTGGCCAAGGCCAAGGGTAATTTCAAGCTGACGCACAGCCCCCCCGATGGGCTGGCGTGACTGAGTTCGAGCTGACCACCAAAAGCCAAAGCGGCTTTTTCGGCAATGGCCAACCCCAAACCCGAACCACCACTTTGAGCATCAGGTGCGCGCCAAAACGGTTTTTTGATCGAAGCCAAGGTCGCATCACTCAAAGGGGGGCCATCGTCTGAAAACACCAAGCACGCCGAATCGAGGTCTGTCGTCAAATTCAGTCGACAGTGAGGACCCCCATGCAGCAAAGCGTTTTCGACCAGGTTGTTGCAAGCATCTTGCAACACCTGTGGATCGACCCAAACACGGGCATCGACATCGATGGACCCCGCTTGGATTTCTTTGCCCTGTTGCTGCGCGGACAACTGCCATTTGTGCAACAAAGCCTGCACAAAAGGTTGCAAAGCAATGATTTGACGTTGCCCCCCGGCCCCAGCTTCAGCGCGCGCCAACGACAACATCTGTTGCACCAAATGGGTGGCTTTGTGAGCCGAGCTGTCCAATTCACGCAAGACTTCGGCGTCAGGTGCTGCCCCGGGTTGCTTCAATTGGGTGCGAATCAAATCCTGGGTCAACAAGCGAATGCCGGTGACTGGGGTGCGCAACTGATGCGCCGCCTCGGCAATGAACTGCCGCTCAAGTGCCAACGTGGCCTTGAGTCGAGCCAACAACTCATTGATGCGTTGCACCAAAGAGCGCAATTCTTGAGGCACATCGTCCATGGGCAATGGGGACAGATCACTCAGGCTGCGTGCTTCGACATCGGCCGAGGTGCGGCTGGCCAAACGCAAGCCATAGCGCACCCCCAAGACCAGCAACGGCAACACCACAAAACCAATCAAAAAGGCTGGTCCAAAGATGGCTTTGGCCAGTTCGCTGCGCAAATGCTCGCGCTTGCTTTGATCCTCGGCCACCAGCACCCACACATCATTTTGGCTGTCGGTTTGTGACACTCGCATCGAGACCAATCGCAAGTGCCGCCCTGCCAAATCGAGGTTGCTGAACACCGGTTGCATGGGGTCATGCCCTGAAGGCGATGCCGGGGGTTCAAGCCGAGCATCGCCCACCAGCACTTCACCGCTTTGCTTGCGAACACTGTAATTAGAGGGCGCCAAAGAGTCATAAATCAAAGACGCGGCCATGTTGGCGTCCAAGGTGAACTCAGGTTGATGGGCCACCCAATGCACCTGTGAGGCCAGGGCCCGCGCGTCATCGGCCAAAATCCGGTCAAAGGTTTGGTTGGTCTCTTTTTCGACCAAACCATAACCCGTCAAAGCGGTGGTCGTGGCCGATGCCACCCACAACCACAGCAAAGGGTAGAGCAAACGAAGTTGCAAGCTGGTATTCATGCGTCTGAGTCAAACGATCCAGGCCAATCGGAACAGATCTTGTAACCCACCCCTCGCACGGTTCGGATTTGAGCGCCACTGCCCGCAATCTTGCGACGCAAACGCATGATGTAGATCTCGACCGAGTTATGAGAGAACTCGGACTCCCAGTCAGACATGCTGGAGACGATGCGGCTTTTGGGAACAGCCTTGTCGGGTTGTGCCATCAGCAATTCCATCAAAGCGGCCTCACGGGCACTGAGTCCCACGGGTTGCCCCGCAATGCGCAAACTGCGATCTTGTGGGTCATAACTGAGTTCACCCAAGCTGAATGGATGGTTCATCACTTGGTGAGTGCGCCGCAGCAAGGCACGCAATCGTGCCACCAATTCTTCGGGCTCAAAGGGTTTGGCCATGTAATCGTCAGCCCCGGCATTCAGACCTGTGACACGATCAGACAATTCATCGCGAGCCGTCAAAATCACCACCGGCATGCCCAAACCCTGCTCACGCCAGAGTTTGAGAACCGTCAACCCATCCATGCGTGGCAAGCCCAAATCAAGCACAGCCGCAGAATAATTGGTGGTCTGAGTCGCGGTCAGTGCCTGTTCGCCGTTTTCGGCGGCATCCACGTGCCAACCTTCGGCTTGCAAGATGCGCCTGATGCCCAATCGCAGAGCCGAGTCATCTTCAACGATCAGGATCCGCATGTGGGTGCCTATGGCGTTCAGTCGATGGGTGGGGACGATGGTTTCAAGCCCATGCTGCGAACCACCGAGTAAATCACTGGCAAAACCAGCAAGGTCAGCAAAGTGGTGGTCATCATGCCACCGACGATCACCAATGCCAAGGGCCGTTGTGCTTGTGAACCGATGGCATGCGACAAGGCAGCAGGCAAAAGCCCCAGCCCGGCCAACAAAGCGGTCATCAACACTGGGCGCATCCGCAACGCCGCGCCATCGAGCACCGCCTGGCGAATCAGCTCGCGGCTGGCCACGCCCGCTTGGGCCACTCGATCATCGATCAATTTGCGAGCGTAAGAGATCAAAATCACCCCATCTTGAATGGCGATTCCAAACAAGGACAAGAAACCAATGGCGGCTGATATAGACAACTCTTCTTGCGCGATGTACAGGGCAGCGATGCCTCCAATGGCGGCAAAAGGCACGTTCACCAACACCAACGCTGCTTCTCGGACGTTGTTGAAAGCAAAGAACAGCATCATGAAGATCAGGCACAAGGTGGCCGGAATGATGATGGAGAGTTTGCGCTGAGCCTCTTTCATCTGATCAAATTGACCCGCCCACTTCAAGGTGTACCCCCTTGGCAGGTCCACTTCTTTGGCGATGCGGTTTTGCAATTCGGCCACGGTGCTGCCCAAGTCGCGGTCGCGGATGCCAAACTTGACCGCGATGTAGCGCTGCGACCCCTCGCGATAGACAAAGAAGGGTCCATTGACTTGCTTCAAGCTGGCCAACTGACTCATGGGAATGCGTGAACCATCGGGTGCGTCGACCAGCAGGCGCGATAAGCGATCGACGCTGGCTCGATCAGACAAGGGCAAACGCACGGCCACATCGACTCGGCGCTCGCCTTCGAGTACGGTGGTGGCGACCCCGCCACCGATGGCGGTGCTGATGACGTTTTGCAGATCGGCTACGTTGACCCCATAGCGGGCACATGCGCCGCGATCAATCTCGATGTTCAGGGTCGGTTGGCCCAACGCTCTGAAGACACCTGCGTCGGCAACCCCGTGGGTACTGTCCAAAATGACCTCGATCTGGTTGGCCAATTGGGTCAACTTGTCCAAGTCAGGACCGAAGATTTTGACCGAGTTTTCACCTTTGACACCAGAGATGGCTTCGGCCACGTTGTCTTGAATGTATTGCGAAAAACTGATGTCAATGCCTGGAATGCTGCCCAATTGGGCTTGCAATCGTTTGACCACATCGACCCTTGTGACGCCAACTGGCCACTGGCTGGGCAGCTTGAAGGCCACCGCGTATTCTTGGTTGAACACCCCCGCAGAATCGGTGCCGTCATCGGGTCGGCCAATTTGCACGGTGACCTGAGAGACCTCGGGCTGTCGGTTCAACACCTCACGAATTTGATTGCTGACTTTGGCCGAATAATCTAAATCGACCGAGTTGGGCAACTGGATTCGAATCCACAAATTGTTTTCTTCCAGCGTGGGCAAAAACGAAGTGCCCAAACGGGTCGCCAAATACAAGGCCACCAAGAATGCAGCCAGCGCACTGAGCAGGACGGTTTTGGGCAAATCAATCAGTTTGCCCGCCAACTGACGGTAGGCCTGCAGCATTTTGATGAAATAGGCAGGCTCATGCAGTTGGTTGGCACGTTGGAAGGCCAATGAGGACATGGCCGGCACCAAGGTCAAGGCCAATGCGATCGAGGCCACCAATGCCACGCCCATGGTCATGCCCATTGGATGAAAAATCTTGCCCTCGACTCCTCCCAGGATGAACAAGGGTGAGTAAGCCATGATGATGATGGCTGTTGAAAAAATCACCGGCCTTTGCACCTCAGCCACGGCTGCGACGATGGCGTCTTTGATGCTGCGATGATGACCCTCTTCGATCAAGCGAATGATGTTCTCGATCACGATCACAGCGGCGTCGACGATCAGGCCAAAGTCAACCGCACCCAAAGAAATCAAGTTGGCGGGTATGCCTACCCCGATCATGCCGATGAAAGCGGCGCACAAACCCAAAGGAATGACCAAAGCCACAATCAGGGCAGCCCTGAAATTGGCCAAAAATGCATACAGGACCATCAGCACCAACACCATGCCCACCACCAAAGTGTGCTTGACCGTGTCAATGGTGAGATCCAATAGATGCTGCCGATCATAAAAAGGACGTACCCGAACACCCGCTGGCAACAGGCCCGAGTTGTTGATTTCTTTGATGCGTTCGCGCACACGTCCTAAGACTTCGCTGGCGTTGCCGCCACGGCGCATCAATACAATGGCCTCAACGATGTCGTCTTTGTCGTCTTGGGCCACCAAGCCCAAGCGTGGTGATGCCCCAGCCACCACCTCAGCCACATCGCCCACTCGAATCGGAATGCCGTTGCTGGTGCTCACCACCACCGAGCGCATGTCGTCCAAAGTGCGCATCATGCCCAGACCCCGAATGACCACGCGCTGGTTGCCATTAGAGATGACATCACCGCCCGTGTTGCCGTTGCCGTTGCTGACGGCCATCATCAACTGATTGAGGGTGATGCCATACAGCTGCATGCGGGCCGTATCCGGAAGCACTTGGTATTGTTTGACACGACCGCCAAAGCCTGTGACATCGGCAATTCCGGGAACAGTTTTGATGGCTTTGTAAATGACCCAGTCTTGCAAGGTTTTGACCGAAGTGGGATCCCAGCCCGGTGCATCAATGGCATATCGCATGACTTCACCCAAGGCATCTGCATCAGGTGACAGACTGGGGCTCACGCCATTAGGCAAATTGGCGCCACCCAAATACAAATTGATGTTGCTGCGCGCGATGAATGAATTGGTACCGTCTTGAAACTGCACCGTGACCACACTCAAGCCAAACAAAGACAATGAACGAAACGCCTTGACATCGGGCAAGCCTGCCAATGAGGTTTCGATCGGAATGGTCAGTTGTTGCTCCACCTCAAGCGCGCTGCGCCCCGCCCATTGCGTGATGACTTGCACATTCAGTGGCGAGACATTGGGATAGGGTTCGATGGGCAATTGGCCAAAAGCGCGGATGCCAGCAATGAACAAAACCGCACAAGCGGCCAGCACCAAAAAGCGCCTGGCGATGGTGAAGTTGGCCAGCCGATGGGCCCAGGTGTGGTGAGAGTTATCTTCCATGCGGATCAACGCGGGTTGGCGCCGTGAATGATTTCAGACTGAACATGCTCTCGCTCAACCAGCACGCTGCCCTCGACGACCACGCGCTCGCCCGCAGACAGCCCATTGAGCACAGCCCACATGGCCGGATCGTTGGCCGGCATGGTTTTCAGAGAAACCCGCCGATAACCAGGCTTGTCGGACGTGCCACCGCGTTGCACCATGATGAAGGACTCGGCTCCGTCTTGCACCACTGCGCTGCGCGGCACCACAGGCAGCTTGCGCATGCCCAATCCGATTTCACCGCGGGCGAACATTTCAGGTTTGAGTTGGTCTGAGACGTTGGGTAACTCCACCCGCACGGCCACCGAATGGGTGTCAGGGTCCAGGGTCGGTGAGATGAAACTGAGCGTTCCCGTCAACAAGGTTGACGAGTCAATGCCATTGACCTTGATGCTGACGTTTTGACCCACATGGATTTGGGGCAAGTCTGCATCAAAGACATGACCCATGAACCACAAGCTGGACAAATCGGCCACTGTGCCCAGTGAGCCCCCCACATCAAGGTAGCCCCCTGGATCGACATTGCGCTTGATCACATGACCGGACATGCCAGATCGAACCACCAAGTGTTGTTGCACTTGTCCGCTGCGCTCCAGGTCGGCGATGTCTGAGTCTGCCGCACCCAAGACGCGCATTTTTTGGCGCGCTCCTTCGAAGGTGGCTTGGGCATCGGCCAACAAGTCGGTGGCCCCGCCTTGGCGCAATGTGCGCACCGTGTGCATGGCGAGCAAATACTCGTTTTGCGCTGAAATGAACTCAGGGCTGTAAAGCCATGCCACCGGTTGTCCGATTTGCACTCGCGAACCCTCGACAAAGCTCAAGCGGTCGATGCGCCCAGCCACACGCGCCGAAATCTGATGAATCCGGTTGCCATTCAACGCCAGCTTGCCATTGATCAACACGCTTTGGCGAACCATCTCTTCTTGCACACTGGCCAGTTTGACCAAACTGGCACCCAAAGCAGGGGCTGCATGGTCGCGCGCAGGGGTGGGTGCGTTCGCGGGGACTGAGGTCACCATCCATTCTTGATAAGCCCAACCGATCAATGCCACTGCCACCAGGACTGTTCCCCACAAGATTAATTTGCTGCGTTGCATGTATTTGACTCCGCCGTCAAGGCTGGTTGAGAGGGTTGATGTCGCCTGCAGCTGCCTTCAGGGCAGCTTGAGCCGTCCAGACATTGGCTCTGGCTTGGATGGCATTGGCCTCGGCACCACGCTCAGCGTTGAAAGCATTCAGCAGATCGACATAAGAATTTTGGCCGACGCTGTAATTTTTGAGGGTCAACCGATACGCCAATCGAGCTTGCTGCAAAATGGACGTTTCAAACAATTGATATTGCTCGATGTTTTGCTTCCACTGAAGCCAAGCAGAGCGCACGCCAAGGGTGATTTGTTGGCGTTGTGCGGCATCGTTTTCTTGGCTGGATTTCAGTTGCAACTCGGCCTGATTGATCAGAAATTTCTCTTTTTGTTCGTACCAAAAAGGAAAAGTCATGCCCACCGATAAAGCGTAAGCAGAGTTTTGGGTCAAGCCCCAGGGCGGTTGATTGGCGTAACCCGACACCGCCATGTTGAAATCTGGGCGTTTGTTCAACTCGGCCAACTCGAGGCTGTGGCGCGCCTGTTGCACAGCAGCGGCCGACGCCTTGAGCATTGGATGTTGTTCTAAGGCCCGCTGCTCCCATTCGGTCAAACTGGGGGCTGCGGGTGGGATGGATAAATCTTCGACTTGCAAGACCAAACCTTGCGGATTTTCTTGCCCGATCAAGTTGGCCATCTGCCCCAACAAGGTGTCGGCCTGCAATTGGGTCGAGATGATGTTGGTGCGCAATTGCTCTTGCATCACC
>CAWUNN010000015.1:0-13370 GCA_963923185.1 uncultured Limnohabitans sp.
CTCATCCGTGGCTGGATCCAATGCGCGCCCTTGCACATCGGCTTGGCTGCACAGGCGTTGGGTGATGTCGGTGTCGGCGATGCGGCTGACTTTGACAGCACCTTGATCGTGAAAAGATGAACGAATGACTTGTTGGGTCAACGCATCAAGATCGACCGCCGATGGTCGCTGGGCACAGCCCAGCAAACACCAAGCAATGACCCAACCAGTGACCATCCGTTTGAGGTGTTGCATGCCTTGGCCTTGGTTCATCGCTTGATGGACGGCGCCGTCGATGCCGCACCTTTGGCATTCACACCCAAATACAAGCTCAAAGCGATGGTGGCGTCGCTGATGAAACCAGGGGCGGGGAAGCGTTGCTGACGGAAGCAATCGTTCAAACGCAATTGCATGCTCCACATCTGCCCGTTGGACACTCGGTAGGCAGGCCAAGCGGCAAATCCGACACCGTCCTCGGTCGCCTTGGTCAGATTGGGCACTTCTTGCAATCGAACCCGCTTTTGATCTTGGCTGTGGCAAGAGGCGCAAGAAAAATCATGGGGGCCCCCACGCTGAAAAAACAAGTTTTTGCCGACTTCGTAGGCGATTTTTTCTTGGGCGTGTGTGAAAGGAAGATTGAACCGCATGCCTTGAGACTGTGCAGCGATCCAAGTGGCCAAGGCGGTGATGTGGTTCATCTCGCCTTGCTGATAGGGGGTGTGCAGCAGTTGCTGTTCTTCAAAGCCTTGCCATTGCACCATGCAAGTGACCAGTCTGGACTCGAGATCTTGCACCCTTTGGGTGTCGGGAAAATAACGAGGCAACTCGACGAAGGCCCCTTTGACCACCCCAGGTCCTTTGCCTAAATCACAAGCTTGCAAAGTGGCTTGTCGGGGTCCACGGGCCTGTCTCCACAGCTCTTCCCCCTTGGCCTCGAACAACTCTGATGGATTGCCATCGGCCAGCATGGCACGGTATTCTTCAATGCCTTGGGTGGTGGTCTTTTGAGCAAAAGACATGGCTGCCATGCAAGCTGCTGAGACCAGCATCAGAGTTTGCATCCACTTGTTCATGTCTCAGCTCTCCTGTCCAGACACCGTGTCATGTCATAGATTCATGGCTCGACTTGACTCCAAATGAATGGAATGGCTCAAGTCACCGTGGCTTCGTCGCGTCGAGAGTCCCCTTTGTTGTCCTTCCAAAGGATGGCCACTTTGTCGCCAGGCTTGCCCCCTTTGACAAAAAATTGCAAAAAGGGATTTTTGGCCACAGCAGTACCCCACTCAGCCGTCATGACCACTTTGCCATTGAGCTCGGCACTGACTTCGTTGATGTGCCATGCCGGCACCAACTGTCCAGCCGCATCGCGCCGTAAGCCAGTCTCCATCTCATGAGCCATGAGCACGCGGACCTGGGTTTTGCCATCCTTGGATTGGGCTCTGATGCGCATCGATTCGGCCATGACTTGCTCCTGAGATTGAGGGTGCAGTATGCAAAAAGAAAATCAGCCACCGCAACCGCCCAGGGTCACTTTGACTTCTTTTTTGGCAAAGTAGGTTTTGCCATCGGCCATGACCGCCACGGCATACACATCAGATGATTGTCCCATCTTGGCCCTGGTCGAAATGTTGGGCTCGATGTCATCGGTGATGTTGAACACAGCCACCAAGGTGGAGGGATTTTTTTCAACCAACAACATCAGCTGCTTCACATGGGGCAAATGGCATGCCGCACCCATGGGAACCACCGCACCATTTTCGGCAATGTCAGGGGCCGTCAACGTCACCTCTTTGCTCTCGATGGGCATCTCACGACCCCAGGCCTTCAGAGCGTTGGCCATGGTTTTGGCCTCAAATGCCGCTTGATTGAAGGCGGCTGAAGCCATTCGAGGAAACAAACCTGTGCCGGCCAGCAGGCCGACCAGGGTCGCAGCATGTTGAAGATGAACTCGACGGGTTGACATGGATGCTGTCGTTCAACAGGGTTTCAAAAAGCCACCCGTTACTTGGCGCCGCCCAAAATCCAAGTGGCCAGGGTTTTGGCGTCGGCATCGCTCAATGCACCTTGTGGGGGCATGGGAATGGGTCCCCAGCTGCCAGAGCCACCGGCTTTGATGCGCTTGGCCAGGTCTTCCGGCTTGGTGTTGCCCGCGTATTTTTTGGCCACCTCTTGATAGGCAGGTCCGACCACTTTGTGATCGACCGCATGGCAGGCCAGGCAACCGTTTTTCTGGGCCAGTGCTGTATTGGCCAAGGCAGGGGCACACAGGCTGGTCAGGGCACCTAACCAGGCGATACCGATCAAAGATTTCATTTGACTAATCCTTTTATGAAGCAAAACAGGTCGATTGTCGCTTAAAAATAAAACGAAAGCCCATCATCCGAGCATGTCGGCCCAGATGTTGTGTGCCCAAGCCCTAGCGTAGCCGGCCTCCAATTCTGAAGCTTGCGCCGACAGCCCCCCTGCCCCTTTGACGGGCAACATGGTTTTGTCGCGCTCGTCGTATCGATGCACACTGGCCACGTGCACGGCCTGTTTGTCGCTGACAAAGCTGTAGCAGGTGTTGTTGTAAATGGGATGGGCGTTGACTTCTTTGCCCAACAGCATGGCCACAATGGCTGCCGCACATGTTTTGGCATGCTGATTGGCCATGTGCCCGGACTTGGGCATGATGGGTGCGTGTTGGATGGCATCTCCCAGCACATGCACATGGGGTGCGACCTTGGACTCGAAGGTCAGGAAATCGACTTCGCACCAACGCCGATTGGCGGTGGCCAAGCCCGATTTGACAGCAATGGCGCCTGCCCGCATGGGAGGCAAGACATTGAGCACGTCAGCTTGGAGGTCATCGTCAAACTCGAACTTCAAGGTGCGGGTGGACGCGTCGAGATCGACCACTTTTTGATTGGGCCGATATTCGATCATGCCACGATAAAGCTGAGCCCAGGCTTTTTTGAACAATGGAGCTTTGGAGGTGACGTCTTCGTTTTCATCCAGGATCAACACTTTCGACTTGGGTTTGGCCTGCTGAAAATATTGCGCCACCAGACAAGCGCGCTCGTAAGGGCCAGGCGGGCAACGGTAGGGGGCCAAAGGGATCGAGATGGCAAACACACCGCCATCGGGCATGGCCTCGATTTGTTTTCTAAGCACGAGCGTTTGTGGTCCAGCCTTCCAAGCATGGGTGATGCTTTCTTGCGCGCCAGGTTTGGACCAGCCCGGCAATGCATCGGTCATCAAGTCCACGCCGGGCGACACAATCAGTTTGTCGTAGGCCAAGGCATCGCCCTTGGACAAGACCACTTGGCGTTGTTCGGTTCGGATGCCCGTCACCAGGTCATGAATGATGCGAACACCATGGCGTTCACGCAAGGTGTCATAAGACAGCGTGATGTCAGACATTTGGAGCAAGCCGCCCACCACCAAATTGGACATGGGGCATGAGACCATGCTCGGCAGGGGCTCAATGAGGGTGACATCCAGGCGCTGCGCTGACCAAAGCCTGAGGTACTTGGCTGCGGTCGCGCCGCCAAAGCCACCGCCGATGATCACCACTTTGGGCGCCCTAGATGGCCCCGTGGATGCTTGGGCAGGCCAACCCAAGCAAGCCACGGCAGAACCTGCAGCGGCCGATTGGATCAAGTGTCTGCGGCGCATGATGGAGGCATCAAGGTTTGAATTGAGAAAAGTATTGAGCCAAGGCTTCAATTTCAGCGTCCTCGTAGCCTTTGGCCAATTGATTCATCAAGCTGCCTTGGCGGCGATCGTTTTTGTAATCTTGCATGAGCTCCACCAAGTCAGATCGATTGCGAGCCGCCAAAACGGGCATGCCCATTCGAGCTTGTCCATCGGTGCCATGGCAATTGGCGCAACCGGCCGCCAATTGACGGGTTTGGTCAGGGGTCAGTGGGGCTGCATGAGTCATGCCACCGATCAACATGCAACTGACGATGAGGCGTTCAAGCAAATTCATCAAGATCACCCAAATCTGTGTCCCAGCCCCTAGTTAGGCCAGCGAACATGAATGGAAAGCATATCACTTCAGGGCTTGTAGCAGCGAGTGCCTGAGATGTTCAGCCCAAGCCCGACGATCTCGGTTTTGGCGCAACTGCGACGGCAAAAAATGCAAGCGAACGGTGGTGGCCGGTGCAGCCAAGACACGCCAGATCGAAACCACCAGGGTGTCTTGCCCCACATACCTCACATGTTCAGCGGGCCTGCCCAGTTCATCCACATATTGGATCAAAACGGGTTGAATGGGGGTGTCGGTGACCACTGCAGCTTGAATCAAATTGGCATGAAACGGCAAGATGGTGTCGCCCAAACCAGTGGTGCCCTCTGGGAACACCGCTACTGTATCGCCGCCCTCTAGAGCCTGGGCCATGTCATGCACCACCCGCAAAGCATCGCGTCTGGAGGCTCGCTCGATGAACAAGGTGCCCGCTCCTGCCGCCAAGGTTCCGATGACAGGCCATTGATGCACCTCAGACTTGGCCACAAACCGACATTGACGCACCGCATGCAAGGACAAAATGTCAAGCCAAGCGATGTGGTTGGCCACCCACACCAAGGGGCCGTTTTGAGGTGAGCCCTGAATTTGCAGATTCACACCCATGGCTTGGAGCATGCGCTGAGCCCAACGATTGACCGCATCGGCGCGCTGAGCTTGTGTCCAGCGGTCTTGTTGACGCCTCATGGTCCACACGCCAGCGGCCAATGCAATCAATACTCGCACCAGACGCCCAATCGCCCTGGCCCAATCCATCATGCTGGCTCGGGCCAAGCCCAGTGCCCAGCCACGCAAGTGGCGCGCACCTTGCCCGGCAATGAGATGCCGGTGCAGTCAAACGCAAAGGGTGTGTGTCGTCCTTGGCTGCGCAAACCATTGGGGTCCAGTTGCCAGACCTCTTGTGAATCCAATAGGCAAACATCTGCAACCTCTCCGACAGCGATGCGGCCGATGCCTGCAGCGATGCTGGGGCTGGATTGGCGCAAAATGCGCGCCGGTCGATCGGTGATCACAGACAGCGCCTGCAACGCAGACAGGCCTTCGTCTTGCGCCCATTTCAAGGCCAAACTCAGTAGCAACTCGACTCCGGTGGCTCCTGGCTCGGCTTCGGCAAAAGGCAAGGCTTTCTCGTCGCCTTGCACCGGATGGTGATCAGAGACCAGGGCGTCGATGGTGCCATCGGCCAAGGCCTGCCGCAATGCCTGCCGGTCAGCCTGTTGGCGCAAAGGAGGTGACAGGCGTGCCCGACTGTCAAAGTACCCCATGTCCAAATCGGTCAGGTGCAAAGAATGGATGCTGACATCACAAGTCAGAGGCAAGCCCTCAGCCTTGGCCTGTCGCACCAACTCGACACCGGCGGCGCTGGAGATGCGGCACAGATGGACCCTTGCACCGGTGCTGCGCATCAAGGCAAACAGCGTGTGCAATGCAATCGTTTCGGCCGCCACAGGGACACCACTGAGACCCATCCGGGTGGCCAGCGGCCCACTGGCAGCGACGCCCAAACCCAAATGGGCATCCTGGGGTCGCAGCCACACGGTGTAACCAAAGGTGGCCGCATATTGAAGGGCCCGTTGCAAGACTTGGGTATCTTTCATGGCCCGATCGGCTTGGCCAAATCCCACGCAACCGGCTTGAGTCAGCTCATTCATTTCGGTCAAGACCTGACCGTCCAATCCTCGGGTCAAGGCCCCCAACGGAAACAGCCTGGCATGGTGCAGCTTGCTGGCCCTGAAACGCAGCATTTCAACCAAACCCGGTTCATCCAGTACCGGATCTGTATCGGGTGGACAGACCAAGCTGGTGACCCCTCCGGCCACGGCCGCTGCCATCTCGCTGGCCAGCATGCCTTCGTGCTCATGACCAGGTTCGCGGGTGCGGGCACACAGATCGACCAAACCTGGCACCAACCAATTGCCTTTGGCATCAATGTCTTTATTGGGTTGGAAATCAGCAGGGATGGTGCCGATGGCCAAAATACGTCCCGCAGCGATGGCCACATCGACCATGCGGTCGGTCTGGCTGGCAGGGTCTATCAAGCGGGCTTGGCGAATGAGGGTTTTCATGTCAATGCTCTGAAGATGTGGCTCAGGCCTCGTTGCCTGCAACGATGGACATCACTGCCATGCGAACAGCGATGCCAAAAGTGACTTGCGACAAAATCACGCTGCGCGGCCCATCGACCACTGCCGAGTCGATTTCGACCCCTCGGTTGATGGGGCCTGGATGCATGACGATGGCATCGGGTTTGGCCAATTCAAGCTTTTCAGGGGTCAAACCAAAACCCTTGAAATACTCTTGACTGGAAGGCAACAAAGCGCCACTCATTCGCTCGTTTTGCAAACGCAGCATGATCACCACGTCACAACCCTTGATGCCCTCTTGCATGCTGTGAAACACTTTCACCCCCATGTGCGACAAGTCTGAGGGAACCAAGGTTTTGGGGCCCACGACCCTGACCTCGGCACACCCCAAGGTGGTCAGCGCATGTATATCTGAGCGCGCCACACGCGAATGCAGCACATCCCCAACGATGGCCACTGTCAGTTGGGTGAAGTCTTTCTTGTAATGCCTGATGGTGTACATGTCCAACAAGCCTTGGGTGGGGTGGGCATGGCGCCCGTCACCGGCATTGACCACGTGCACATGCGGGGCCACGTGCTCTGCAATCAGATAAGGGGCACCCGACTGGCTGTGCCTGACCACAAAAATATCGGCCGCCATGGCGCTGAGGTTGGCGATGGTGTCCAGCAGCGATTCACCTTTGGAAGCCGACGAGCGAGCGATGTCCAGGTTGATCACATCGGCCGACAAACGTTTGGCAGCGATTTCAAAAGTCGTGCGCGTGCGAGTGCTGTTTTCAAAAAACAAATTGAAGACGCTTTTACCGCGCAACAGCGGCACCTTTTTCACTTCCCTATCGCTGACCGAGACAAATTGGCTGGCCGTATCCAAAATGTGCGTCAAGATGTCTTTGGACAAACCTTCGGTGGACAACAAATGAATGAGTTCACCGTTGCGATTGAGCTGAGGGTTGCGTTTGTAGAGCACGTTCAAGACTCCAACGAAAAAGTGAATCGACCCGATGGATCGCGCGCCAGGGCCAAAGAGTGTTCAGAGGCCAGCGTGATGCGTGCCGCAGCATAATCGGCCTGGATGGGCAGTTGTCGCCCACCACGATCGACCAAGACCACCAGTTGAACCGAGGCAGGCCGTCCGTAATCGAACAATTCGTTCAGCACCGCCCGCACCGTGCGCCCCGTGAACAGCACATCATCGAGCAACAACACATGGGCTCCATTGACATCAAAAGGCAAACGGGTTTGCACGCTGCTGGCCATGCCGCGACTTGAAAAATCATCTCGATGCATGGCAGATGAGATCACACCGCATTGACCAGCTCGACCGAGATCGACTTGCAAGCGCTCAGCCAACCACACCCCGCCGGAGGCCACGCCGACCAATTGGGTATTGGGCTGCATCAGGTGAGCGATGCCACGAAGCATCTGGGCATACAAAGCCTCGGCATCCAATGACAATGTTCCGGTGTTCATGTTGAGCTCTGTTGTAGGTACTGCTGAAGGATGATGCAAGCCGCAGCGCCATCTGGGTCGCGCGCACCTTGTGCCAAGGCCTCGGTGGTGCTGTAGCGTTCGTCCACCTCCAACACTGGCAAACCAAATCGATGTCGCAACTGACGTGCAAAGTTGCGTGCAAAGCGGGTGTTGTCGTGCTCGGCACCATCGGGATGAAAGGGGACGCCCACGACCAAAGCATCGGGTTGCCATGTTTCGATTTGACGTTGAACCCAAGGCCAGCGGGCATCGCCTTGGGCCTGCAAAGTTGGCAGAGCCTGTGGCTGCCCCAGCATCCGACTGCCGTAGGCCACCCCAGTTCTTTTGATCCCCACATCAAAAGCCAACAGGGTTTGGGGCTGTGCCAGTGCAAATTGCGACTTGGCCCCTGGGTTCATGCGTGCCCCGCGTCGGGTGAAAGCATCCAGGCCTGCAGGCCAAGCAACGATAAAGCCCGCTCGTAACGTTGTTCAATCGGCGTGTCAAAAATGATTTGCGGATCGGCGCTCACCGTCAGCCAGCTGTTTTCTGCAATTTCAGACTCTAACTGTCCTTGGCCCCAAGCCGAGTAGCCCAAAGAAATCATCACTTTTCTAGGCCCCGCACCATTGGACAAAGCCTCTAACACGTCGCGTGAGGTGGTCATCTCTAGACCACCCGGTATCGCCAAAGTCGACGCATAGACCCCTTGGGCAAAGTCCATGGTCTCGGACGAATGGCCTGGGGCTGGTGCAACGCTTGGGTGGACTTCGGCATGGGTCACGCCATCCGAACTGGCGGGCGTCTCTTCGGCTCGCATGGACTCGTGCAGCACAAAACCGCGCTCAGTATGGACAGGTCCGCCTTGCAACACAGGCAAATGGGCCAAATCTGAACGCGAAAGGTTCAAATCAACTTTTTTGAACAGGGCTTGCATGTCCAAGTCACTGGGTTTGTTGATCACCAATCCCAGGGCGCCGCGATCAGAATGTTCACACAAATAGACCACGCTGCGATTGAAATTCTCATCGATTAGACCGGGCATCGCGATCAAGAAATGATGCGTCAGGTTAATCGGAGGAGAATCTGTGCTCATGGCCCTCTATTCTAGTGGTTAGTTGCCCATTGAACCGATGAATGCTTCACCCCCCGCCCCATTTGCCCAAGGATTGGTCTGGTTTCGGCGTGACCTGCGCGCCCACGATCAGGCCGCTTTGTACCATGCCCTGCGCCAGTGCCGTCAGGTGCATGCTGTTTTTGTCTTTGACACTGAGATCTTGGCCGATTTACCCAGGCAAGACCGCCGGGTCGAGTTCATCCACGAATCTGTGCAAGCACTGGACGCCGAATTGCGCGCCTTGGCTGGACACCCCGATGCTGGAATGATCGTCTGCCATGGCCAGGGGGCAGAAGAAGTCGCCCGGCTGGCCGCCCAATTGAAAGTGCAAGCGGTATTCACTAACCACGACGACGAACCAGCGGCCTTGCGCCGCGATCAGCGGGTTCGCGGCTTGCTGGCCGAACAAGGCATTTCCTTTGAGACTTTCAAAGACCATGTGGTGTTCGAACGCCACGAGGTACTGACCCAATCAGGAACCCCTTACGGGGTATTCACCCCCTACAAGCGGGCCTGGTTGAAAAAAGCCAAGGAAGACCCCTTTTTCTTGAAATCTTACCCCGTCTCAAGGCACGCCCGCGCGCTGGCCCCTAGGCCCGCACCATGGTGTCGGGCCATGCCGACTTTGCAAGCATTGGGCTTTGAGGCGACCAACTTGTCTGGCATGCATTTGGGGGTGGGCAGCCCAGGGGGGCGCGCCTTGCTGGAAGATTTCACAGCGCGCATGCAGCACTACGCCCAACGGCGCGACTTTCCAAGCGTTCGCGGCCCCAGTTACCTCAGCGTGCACCTGAGATTTGGCACGGTGTCCATCCGCGAGTTGGCCCGTGTGGCATTTGAGCGTGCTCAGGCCGGGGATGCAGGCGCCGAAACTTGGCTATCTGAACTGATCTGGCGCGACTTTTATCACCAGATTTTGTTCCACCACCCGCACGTGGAAAAACAGTCTTTCAAACCTGAGTACGATGCCATCAAGTGGGCCCATGGCAAAACCGCGGACGCGCATTTTCAAGCCTGGTGCGAGGGCCGAACAGGCTACCCGCTGGTGGATGCCGCCATGGCGCAAATCAATCAAACCGGCTACATGCACAACCGTTTGCGCATGGTGGTGGCCAGTTTTTTGACCAAAGACTTGGGCATCGATTGGCGTCGAGGCGAGGCCTATTTTGCCCGCCATCTGATTGACTTTGACCTGGCGGCCAACAACGGTGGCTGGCAATGGGCGTCATCCAGTGGCTGCGATGCACAGCCTTACTTTCGCATCTTCAACCCAGTCAGCCAAAGCCTGAAGTTTGACCCCGAAGGCAAATTCATCAAACGTTACCTGCCTCAGTTGGCGCCACTGTCGGTCAAGGCCATCCACGCCCCCTGGGAGCACCCACTTGAATTGTCGGCTTGCGGCTTGCAATTGGGGCGCGACTACCCTGCTCCGGTGATCGACCATGCCCAAGCTCGAGCGCACACACTGGAACGCTACGCCGTCGTCAAAAAACAATAATTGGGGTCTGACCCCAATTAATCGTGGCGAAATAGAGACATTTAATTGGGGTCTGACCCCAATTAATGGAGGGCGGCAAGGATGTGGGGCGGGGTGATGACGGGTACGCCAGCGGCGTGTTGGTGCAGTTGGCGAAGCAGTTCTTCGCTGGCCTGGACAATGGCGCGTTGAAGGCCTGGGGCCACCTCAGCGGCGCTGGCGTTTTGCAGCGACTGGCTCAAGCGCAAGGCCAGTTCAGCGAGGTTGGGGTTGTGCTGCTCTGCACACAGGTCAGCCAGTTCTTTGGCCAATGGCAGGGCAGCAAAAGGCAAGGTCGATTGAGATTGCTGGGCCCAGTGTTGCAGCACCCGCTGCAGCTGTTCAATGCGTTGCTCGGCGAGCTGCAAAAAAAGGTCCAACCAGGCGCCCGTGCGGGTGAAGTCGGTTTGCCCCGCTTGGATGGCTTGGAGCAACTCGAGCTCAGGGTTCATCAGATTTGAACCATTTCAAAGTCTTCTTTGCGGGCACCGCATTCAGGACAAGTCCAATTCATGGGGACTTGCTCCCACGGGGTACCCGGGGCAATGCCCTCTTCGGGTGAGCCCGCAGCCTCGTCATAGATCCAGCCACAAATGAGACACATCCAGGTTTTCATGTTGACAATACGCTCGCATAGAATGATTCGAACATTGTAGCCTTGCACCCTGAAACTTCTCAGGTCGCAAAAGCACAAAACGACTGAACATGAACGAGACCCACCGCACAGAGACCGAAGACGAAGCACCCGTTTGCGTGCTGAGTTTCAACGCCAACGACGCCAGCGGAGCGGGCGGTTTGGCCTCTGACATTTTGAGCATTGCTTCGGTAGGGGCGCATCCCATGGGGGTGGTGACCGCTTGTTATTTTCGCGACAGCGCCGAGACCATTGGCCAAACCAGCTTGGAAGACGAGGCCGTCACGGAGCAAGCTCGTCAGGTCTTAGAGGATGTGCCTGTGCAGGTCTTCAAAATCGGGTTTGCAGGTTCCGCTGAAAATTTAAGCAGCATCGCCGAGATTTGCAGCGATTACGCCGATGTGCCCGTCGTTTCATACATGCCCGGTTTGAGTTGGTGGGAAGAAGAGCCCATGGAAGACTACCTGGATGCTTTTCGCAGCTTGGTCTTGCCGCAAACCACGGTCCTGGTGGGTGAGCACCACCAATTGTGGCGTTGGTTGTTGCCCGATTGGAGCGGTAACAAGCCCCCAACCTCCAGGGACATTGCCCGTGCTGCCGCCGATGCGGGCACGCCCTACACACTGGTGACAGGCCTTGCCGGGCCTTCGGAGCAGCATGTAGAAAACCAGCTGGCCACGCCTCAAGGCATCTTGGTCAGTGTCAGTTTTGAGCGTTTTGAAGGCGTCTTTGTCGGTGCCGGCGAAACCCTCAGTGGCGCTTTGGCCGGTTTGCTGGCCTTGGGCTCTGATCTGGAAACCGCTGTCAGTGAAGCCTTGGGGTACTTGGACCAGGCATTGGCTCATGGCTTTAGACCCGGCATGGGACATGTGTTGCCCGATCGGTTGTTTTGGGCGCAGCCTGAGAGCGAAGACGATGCCAACGAAGAACCATCTCCAGCGTCCAACACACGCCATTGATATCCAGCTGTCATAAGGAAGCCACACATGAGCGATCGCAACCAAACGCTTTTTGAGCGTGCCACCCAAGTCATTCCAGGAGGTGTGAACTCTCCGGTTCGCGCATTTCGGGCGGTGGGAGGCACTCCGCGTTTTGTGCAGCGGGCACAAGGCCCTTATTTTTGGGACGCCAATGGGCAGCGCCACATCGATTACATCGGTTCTTGGGGGCCGATGATCTTGGGGCACGGGCATCCTGCGGTGCTGGAAGCGGTACAAAAAGCCGCACTCGATGGTTTTTCTTTTGGCGCACCGACCGAGCGCGAGGTGGAGTTGGCCGAAGAAATTTTGCGTCACGTGCCTTCGATGGAGATGGTTCGACTGGTGTCCTCTGGCACCGAGGCCGGCATGAGCACTTTGCGGCTGGCGCGCGGCGCCACGGGGCGCAGCAAGATCATCAAATTTGAAGGTTGCTATCATGGCCATGCAGACGCCTTGCTGGTCAAAGCCGGCTCTGGCTTGGCCACCTTTGGCAACCCCACCAGCGCTGGTGTGCCGCCCGAGGTGGTGCAACACACCTTGGTGCTTGAATACAACAACGTGGCTCAACTGGAAGAGGCTTTTGCCTTGCATGGCCAAGAGTTGGCATGCCTGATGATCGAGCCGATTGCAGGCAACATGAATTTTGTGCGATCCAGCGTCCCCTTCATGAAACGCTGTCGAGAGCTGTGCACTCAATACGGGGCCTTGCTGGTGTTTGATGAAGTGATGACGGGTTTTCGGGTGGCGCTGGGCTCGGCTCAAAGCGTGTATGCGCAACTGATCCCGGGCTTTCAGCCGGACATGACGGTGTTGGGCAAGGTGATCGGGGGCGGCATGCCGCTGGCGGCTTTTGGTGGACCGCGCGCCATCATGTCACAGCTGGCCCCCACCGGGCCGGTCTACCAGGCCGGCACACTCAGCGGCAACCCGGTGGCCACCGCCTGCGGGTTGGCCACCCTGAAAGAAATCAGCCGGCCAGGCTTTTGGGACCAGCTCAGCGCTCGCACCCGCAGCCTGGTCGACGGTTTGAAACAGGCCGCGCAAAGTGCAGGCGTGCCATTCTCAGCCGACTGCCAAGGCGGCATGTTCGGCTTTTTCTTGCTGCCAGAGTTGCCACAAAATTACGGACAAGTGATGAAAAGCGACAGTCCCAAATTCAACCAACTGTTCCATGGTTTGTTGGATCGGGGTGTCTACATTGCACCGGCCTTGTACGAGGCCGGATTTGTCAGCTCAGCACACTCACAGGCCGACATCGATGCCACGGTGGCGGCGGCGGCCGAGGTGTTCAAACAACTCTGAGCCGCAAGACCCAGGCGGGTCAATCTGGCCCTCGGTTTCAATGCCGAAAGTGGCGCACGCCAGTGAAAACCATGGCCACGCCACGCTCGTCTGCAGCAGCAATGACCTCGGCATCGCGCATCGATCCGCCCGGTTGAATGACGCAACTGGCGCCATGATCGATCACCACATCAAGCCCGTCGCGAAAAGGAAAAAACGCATCACTGGCCACGACCGAGCCTTTGAGAGACAGCTTGGCATGTTCGGCCTTGATGCTGGCGATTCGAGCCGAGTCCAGGC
>CAWUNN010000016.1:0-13015 GCA_963923185.1 uncultured Limnohabitans sp.
CGACTGATCGATGGCCCCCATCCCTCTTGGGATGCACCTGGGGCTGATTGAGGGGTGTGCGATCAGGCGGTGTGTGTGGGTGAACCGGGCTGATTCAGGGGCAAAGCCTTTTCAAAGGCTGGCAGTTTCATCAGGTTCTGAAAAATGCCCATCACGCCAGGCAAGGCAGAGAAGTCTTGCACGCCAAACAACTTGGCACCCACCACCTGAGAGGCCAGGCACAAATCGGCCACGCTCACCTGATCGCCATGGCTGTATGCGCCGGGCTTGGGGTCGCTTTGCAAGGCTCGCTCATAAGCCAACAAGGCTTGCAGGGTCCAGTGCTGCAGCCATTCGTTGCGCTGCTGCTCAGACAACTGCAATGTGTGTTGCAAATAATTTCGCACCCGCGGCACCACCAGCGGGTGTCCATCGCTGGCACACAGATGGGCCAGGGCCAAAACCCGGGCACGCTCAGCGGCTGTCTTGGGCATCAGGGCCGGCTCAGGGTGGGTCAGCTCAAGGTAGTCCAAAATCGCCATCGATTGGTACAAAGGTCGCGCCAGACCATCCACCACCAAAGAGGGCACAGCCCCCTGGGGGCTGATCTTCAGGTAGCTGGGGTCGTGTTGTTCACCGGCCAACAGATTGACCGAAACCTCTTGGTAATCGAGGCCTTTGAAGTTCAAGGCGGCGCGAACCCGGTAGGCTGCCAGCGAACGCCAAAATCCGTACAGTGTCATGCTCATGCCAAAAAATCCTCAATCAGTTGATTGAACAAGGCCGGTTCTTCCAAATTGATGCCATGGCCGCTGGCCGGCAACACCGCCAGCCGAGAGCCGGGGATGGTGCGTTTGAGCATCAAAGAGGGCTCTAAACAGGGTTCGTCTTCATCGCCCGTCAAGATCAAGGTGGGCACGGCGATTTTGGCCATCTCTTCGCGCAAGGTGTACAAGCTGGGTCGACGGCCTTGATAGCCGATCGAGGTCAAGCCCGACCCCAAGGCCGAATGCTCGCAGAACTGACGCAAAAATTCGGCGTGACCGCGCGGATTTTTGCGCAACAAGGGCAAGCGAGTCGGCCCGTTGGCATAGGGCACACCGGCCACTTGCATGCCTTTTTCGATCAATGAAGCGCCCAGGGCGGCAGAGTCTTTTTTGAACTGCTCGTGGACATCAGGATGGGCACCACTGCCGCACCCGGCCAAGGTCAATGACAAGGCCCTGCTGTGTGCCGCATCGGTGGCGTAGCGCATGCCAAAATGCAGCGCAGCAAAGGCCCCCATCGACAGGCCGACCACATGGGCTTGCTCGATGCCCAACCCATTTAGCACACACAGGATGTCCTCACTGACCCGCCATTGAGAGTAATCGTCGGCCGATTCAGGCACGCTCGATGGCAAGTAGCCGCGCGCACTGTAGGCGACGCAACGGTAGCGCCTAGAGAAATGGCGCATCTGGGCTTCCCAGCTTCGATGGTCGCCGGCAAATTCGTGCACAAAGACCATGGCCGGTCCTTGACCGGCTTCCTCGTAATAAAGCCGTTGACCGTCGTCGGTTGAAATGTGTGGCATGTTGACCTTTCGAGTTCAAAACGGGCATCAGATTGAATCTGGTGACACAGGTACTGGGGTGTTGCCATTCAATGATCGGTTGATCAATTGATTCAAATCAAAGCAACACTTCATTTTATCGGCATGATGGACTCAGTTCATGAGGAGTTACACCATGTCACACAGCAGTTTGCGCATCATTCGTCAAGAGCACTCGGCCTTGTCGGCCATGTTGAGGTCATTGTCCATGATGGTCAGAAGCGGAGAACCCGCCCCATCCCAACGCGAAGACTTCTTTGCGGTGATGCGATCGATGCTGTTCTACATCGATGAGTTTCCCGAGCAGCTTCACCACGAAAAAGAAAGTCAATTGTTGTTTCCGGCGGTCAAGCAGGCTCGACCTGATTTGGCAGAGTTCATTGAGCGTCTCGAGCACGATCATGACCAAGGTGAACACGCGGTGCGTGAATTGATGCATTTGTTGATCGCCTGGGAGTGCATGGGCGAGAGCCGCCGCTCAGCTTTTGAGCAGGCGGTGGAGCGGTATGTGCGTTTCTATTTAGAGCACATGCAATTGGAAGAAACCCAGATTCTGCCGGCGGCCTACGATGCCTTGTCGGCCTCGCAGTGGAGCTTGATGGATGCGCGTTTTGAAGAGCATCAAGATCCGTTTGTTCATCCGCAACATGCACAAGGCCCTTATCAGGCTTTGTTTGAACGCATCACTGAACAGGCGCCTGCACCGATTGGCTTGCGCGCTGCCTGAAGGGACTGTCACCGTTTGAGCCAAGGTCATGGCAAAGGGGGATGTCGATCGCGCAATTCACGCTTCAAAATTTTGCCAATTTCACTGCGTGGCATGGACTCGATCACCGTCAATGCCGCGAGGCGTTGAATTTTCCCCACCCGCTCATTGACCCACTGCCTGAGCACTTCAGGTGCTGGCGCAGGCAAATTGGGTTGGAGCACCACGTAGGCCACAGGGGTTTCACCCCATTGGCGCGATGCGGCACCGACCACCGCACACTCTTTGACGTTGGGGTGTTGCATCAACATCGACTCGATGTCCACCGGGTAGACATTGAAGCCGCCCGAGATGATCATGTCTTTTTTGCGATCCCCCAGCACCAAAAATCCGTCTTCATCGAAGCGGCCGACATCGCCTGTGCGAATGAAGCGCTTGCCATCGGGTGCAAACCATTCGACCTCGCGGGTTTTGTCGGGCATGCGGTGGTAGCCCTTCATCATGGCCCCAGAGCTGCCCACCACTTCGCCACTTTCACCGCTGGCCACTTCGACTCCGTGTTCATCGATCAAGCGAATGTCGTGCCCCTTGGCGGGTCGGCCCACAGTGTGCAGTTTTTCGGGGTACAAATGGCAGTGCAATTCGGTGCGACCACCGCCTTCGGTCATGCCGTAATACTCGATCAATGTGCCAGGCCAGCGTTGCAAAATTTCGCGTTTCAGATCGGCCCTGAAGGGCGCACTGGTGCAAAACTTGGCCTGAAAATGACTCAGGTCGTAGCGGTCAAAATCAGGAAAATCCATCAAGCGTTGGTACTGCACGGGAACCAACATGGTGTGGGTCACGCGGTGCTGTTGCGCCAACTCAAGATAGGCCTGGGCGTCAAATTTTTTCATCAACACCACCGTGCCCCCCAAGCTCAAAGCCGGAATCAAGCTGACCAAGGTGGTGTTCGAGTACAGCGGGGTCGAGTTCAGACACACGCAATCAGGGCCGTAACCGTTGTCTTGGGCTCGCTCAATTTGGGTCCAGCGCATGCCAAACGGTTGCAAGATGCCTTTGGGCACGCCCGTCGTGCCAGATGAGTAAATCAGATTGAATGGCCAATCGGCTTGGGGTTGCACCGCTGGCGCCCATTCGGCTGGTGCGAGCCAACTCGACCAGCTTGAACCGACTCGTGCATCGTCATCCAATGCGATGCGCGGCAAGTCAGCTCGTGCCACTGGCAAGCGAGGAGAGGTCTCGACATCGGTGAACAGCAGTTTGGCTTGGGCGTTGTCCATCATGGCTGCCAATTGGTCGGCCGAGCTAGACGGCGCCAGTGGAGCCACCACCACGCCACATTGCACGCAGCCCAAGAAGGTGACCACATAAGCCAATGAAGTCGAGGCACAAATGGCCACCACATCGCCAGCGCGCAAGCCATCACGGTACAAGGCGGCGGCCACTTGATTTTGAAGCTCTTTCAGCTGGCCATGGCCGATCACGCTGGGGCCCAATATCAGGGCGGGTTTGTCCGTCACATGCATGACCCCATTATCAGCCAATCGCGTCTAAACTGAACCCATGACAACCAAGCACGCCTCCATCGACGACATCGACTCTGCGCTGGCTTTGCGACGGCTGTTGGCCACCTTGTTGGTCATCGCCATGGGCAACGGCATCATGTATGTGGTCTCGGTGGTGTTGCCCGTGGTGCAAAAAGAATTTGGGGTCACACGCGCCGATGCGGCTTTGCCCTACACCTTGCTGATGTTGGGTCTGGGGGTGGGTGGCATCTTCATGGGCAAGATGGCCGACAGGCATGGCGCCATGCGACCTTTGCTGATCGGTGGTGTGGCCACTTGTGTGGGCTACATGGTGGCTGCTCATGCCCAAAGCCTGTGGACCTTCAGTTTGGCGCACGGCATGATTTTGGGCTTGCTGGGCAGTTCGGTGACGTTTGCCCCTTTGATGGCCGACACCGCTCAATGGTGGAGTCGGCGCCGTGGCATCGCGGTGGCCGTTTGCGCCAGCGGCAATTATTTGGCCGGTGCCTTTTGGCCTCCGGTGGTGCAGTGGGGCGTGGCCCAATGGGGTTGGCGCGACACCTATCAGATGTTGGGCTTGGTGTGTGGGTGTGGCATGTTGTGTTTGACGCTGATGTTCAGGCTGCGACCTCCGCGACCCACCGAAGCCCCAAGCGCTGCCGCCCCTGATGCACACGCGACAACGGCGACACCAGCCACGCCTGCAAAAGGGGCCACGGCTTGGGTCAGTGAGCAGCCCTTGGGTTTGCCCAGGGTTCAGGCTTTGGCTTTGCTCAGCCTGGCTGGCTTGGCCTGCTGTGTGGCCATGTCCATGCCCCAAGTTCACATCGTGGCTTATTGCACCGACTTGGGCTTTGGTCCGGCCCGAGGGGCCGAGATGCTGTCTTTGATGTTGGCCAGTGGCATCGTCAGTCGACTGCTGTCTGGGTTCATCTGTGACCGCATCGGGGGTTTGCGCACCCTGTTGTTGGGTTCGGTCTTGCAAGGCTTGGCCTTGCTGCTGTTTTTGCCTTTTGAAGGCTTGGCTTCGTTGTATCTGGCTTCGGCTTTGTTTGGTTTGTTCCAGGGCGGCATCGTGCCCTCTTATGCCATCATCATCCGAGAGTACTTTCCAGCGGCGCGGGCCGGATCGCAAACAGGCACCGTCATCATGGCCACCATGTTGGGCATGGCCCTGGGGGGCTGGATGTCGGGCGCCATCTTTGATGCCACGGGCAGTTACAAAATGGCCTTCCTCAATGGCATCGCCTGGAATTTATTCAATTTGGCGATCGCCACCTTTTTCTTCAGACGGGCCCGCGCCCTGAAGCAACTCAGGGCCTGAGGCCCTTGGGTTTTCAGGTCTTCAGGCCCTCAGGCCTGCTTCAAGGCCGCTGTCATGCGCTCGCAAAAACCGCCAAAGTGGTTCGAGTCCAGCCAGCGCACGACCACCACCGCTTGGTGTTCGGGCTCGATCCAGACATAGTTACCGCCTGCACCCACCATGAACCAGGCCTGTGGACTGGTGCCCGGAAAATTGCTGCCTTGCGGGTTGAGCCAGGTCAACATGCCATAAAACGGAGCGATCGGGCAGGGGTGTGTCATGGCATCGACCCAGGCCGCAGGCAACAGCTGCCTCATTTGGCCATCCACCAGCGCGCGTCCACCATCGAGCAGCATCTGGGCAATGCGGGCTTGGTCCAAGCTCGAGATGCTGACGCCTGCACCCCAGTGTGTGCCACCCGGCACCGACTGCACCCGACGTGCGGGTTGATCTGCCTTGGCGGGCAGCTCAACCCAGGCTTGGTCGTAGCCACGCCATGCAAAACCTGCACCAACGCCCAAAGGTTGCAAGATCTCGCGCTCAAATACCTCGGGCAAGGGCTCTTGAAACAAATGCAACAAGGCCAATGACAACTGGTTGATGCGAACATCGTTGTATTCCCAGTAGGTGCCCGGCGTTTGCAAGGGCCTGGCCGATCCTTTGACCCCCTCGACTTTTTTGGGGTCATGCGCGACCTGGCGATAGCGGTCGACGGTGTCGGGCAGGCCCAGGCAGTGGCCCTCCCATTCACTGACTTGGGTCAACAAATGCGTCCAGGTGATCTTGCGGTTGTGTTCGCTGTCAAAACCGATGCCAGGCAATTGCGACACCACGGTGCGATCAGGGTCTGGCAGCAAGCCATCGCGATGGGCGATGCCAGCCAACAGAGCCAGGTAAGTTTTGGCGACGCTGAACGTCAGGTCGGCCCGTTCGGGGGTTCCAAAGCGGCACACCTCATGGCCTTGTTGCCACACCACACCACTGACGCCGCCGCGCTCATGGACCGGTCCCAACAGTCGGTTGTAAGGTGCAGGGTCATCGTGGTGCACCCCCCAACGCTCAGGTTCAGCATCAGGCTGGCGGGTCCAGTTGACCTCGTGGCTTTGGGCAAAAGAGATGGCAGATTCGAATCGGTTCATGTGAGAAGTTTCTTCAAGGTTCAAGTTTCAAGCCAGGGCCACGGCATTGGTCTGGGATCCCAAGCGCAAAGCCTCGTTGACACGAGGCATGACTTGGTGAGCCATCAACTCCATCGAGCGACGCCCCAAAACCGGGTCCACCAAATCCATGCCAGCGTAGACGATTTCACCAAAATCACCGACCTGCTCGCGCAGGGCCAAGATCTGGTCCACCACCTCATTGACGGTGCCGCAAATCACCAACTCATCGAGCAATCGATCCAAGGTGACATGGCGGTCGTCTTCGTCGGCATGCTTTTTGAAGATGACATGGCGTTTGGAGATCATCATCTTGGTCAGCATCTGTCGGTAGTAATAGCGATAGGGACTGTGGGCATCTTGACGCCCGTAGCGTTGGGCGGTGGCGCTGTCATCGGCGACAAAAATGGTGCGCGCCACGCGCCAATCGGTGGAGTGTGCCGTCTGTCCGGCCAGCGCTTTGCCTTGGGCATAGTGGTCCCAATGGCTGTTGAGCCAATGCGACAGCAAAAAATTGGCCGACATCGGATGAAAATCCCGTTGTCCCATGGCGATCACACCCTTGGAGAAGGGCGCCACCACGGTGCCCACGATCTCGGGCAAGGGCTGTTGGTAAGGCTTCATCAAGATGCCGCGACCGATCTCAGGGATTTGCGTGCGACGCGTGCTGACCTTGAAGCGGTTATCGGGCAAGTCGATGTCGTAGGGGGGCTCGCCTTTCCAAATCGCCAAAATCACATCGATGGCCTCGGCAAACAAACGGTTGCGATCCTCATCCAATATTCCCAATGCCTCGGCATCCGAGGCCAAAGCGCCCGGTGAGATGCCAAAGATGAAGCGTCCCTTGGCCAAGTGGTCAAACATGGCCGCTTGCGAGGCGATCAATGTGGGGTGTGAATGCGACAAGTTAGAAGTCCCCGAACCCAATTTGATTTGCTGGGTTTCAGGAATCAAGGTGGCCAAAAACATCAGGCTGTGGGTCACGTTCTCGGCCTTGTCGGTCAGGTGCTCGCCGACAAACGCATCGTAAAACCCCAACTCATCGGCGTAAATGATGGTCTGACGGTCTTCATGCAGGGTCTGTGTGGTGTCGCGCTCCAGTGGATGCAAGGGCATGGTGAAATAACCCAGTCTCATGAAATGCCTCCTGTTTGCTCACTCCGATTGTCATTTGAAATGACTTCGGAATTGTCTCTTATTTGTCAATTGATCACTTGCGGCATGGTTGGGCAGGGGTAAACCCGAAGTGGTGAAGGAGCCGAAAGAAGTTTCAATCTGCATGTCTTTGGGCAACGGGTGAAGCAAAAGCAGGGTGCATGGACGTTTCAATCGCAACACGCAGGGTCAGGATGCTGCTGGGCACCTTGTCATTGGCATGGGCCAGTGCCTGGGCACAACCTGCCACTTATCCCAGCAAGCCCATTCGGCTGATCGTGCCCGCTGGTGCGGGTGACAGTTGCGACATTTTGTCGCGCCTCGTGGCCCCGCGCTTGTCTGAGCGAATGGGGCAAGCCGTGGTGGTTGACAACAAACCTGGCTCCAGTGGCCAATTGGGCCTGAGCCTGATCAAGCAAGCCCCCCGCGATGGCTATACCTTGGGTTGCGGTCAAGGTGGCAACTTGGTGGTGTTGTCACTGTCCTTGGCCAAGCTGCCTTATGACGCCCGCAAAGATTTTGTGCCGGTCTCATTGATGGCCTCTAATTTTTTGGCCCTGCTGGTGCGTCCTGATGCGCCCTTCAAGACCACCCAAGAACTCATTGCCTATGCCAAAGCTCACCCAGGCAAAGTGACTTTTGGGACCAACGGTGAAGGTGCGTTTTTGCATTTCGCCGCCGAACAATTCAGTCAGATGGCGGGCTATGAATACCTGCATGTGCCCTACAAGGCCATCTCGGATGTGTTCAGTCAGATGATGGGCAACCAAATCGATGCGACCTTGGCCTCGTACATTTCGGTGCAACCGGTGGCCGCTGGTGGCAAGGTGCGCTTGTTGGGCATTGCGCGCGCGCAACGCTCGCCCGATCTGCCCGATGTGCCCACCCTGTCCGAGGTGGTGCCCGGTTTCACCTCAGGGGGCTGGTTTGGCATCATTGCACCAGCGGGCACCCCCAAAGACATCGTCACCTATTTGAACCGAGAGATCAATGCGGTGTTGAAAATGCCCGAAGTGCAGCTCAAGATGCAGCAGTTGGGTCTGGATGTGCACATTGAATCGCCTGATTTTTTCAGCGAGGCGATCGAGCGCGACTTCACCAATTGGGGCAAAGTGCTCAAAAAAATGAACTTCAAACCCATGTGAGCCCATGGGGGCCCATGGGTGTGTTCAGTATGCAGACGACTCGAGTTCTTTCCTGATTTGGACGGCAGGCAAGTTCGAGTCGATCTCGACATCGTCCCAGCTCAGGCATTGACCCTTGGCCACAGGACGCTTCAGTTTGATTTGGTGCGCCAAGCCCAAGGGCAAGCCCCGAATGGCTTTGGATTTTTCGGCAGGCAACAGCTTGCCCCAGACGGTGTAGCCGCCTTCGCCATCCAATATTTCCCCGGGCTTGAGATCGCGCTTGGCCGTGGCCACCACATCGGCCACCCATTGCCTGGCCACGCCGGTGGCTTCACCGCGCAGCGCAACGCTGGCCACACTCATGCCGACCTCTAAGCCGATCAGATGCCAGCGTTTGTACAAACTGAAGTAGCGCCCACTGGGGTCGGTGTGGGCGTTGTACTCTTCAAAGCAATTGCGGATGTACTCGGTCTCGCCCTCGACGGTCACCCACACGCCCATGCGGATGTCATAGGGGATCACGCGGCCATCGGTCTCCAGGCTGGAGATGACCTCGACCATGCCTTTGCGCTCGAGCACACCGCCTTCGGATTGGGGTCGGGTCACATAAGGGATGTCGGCGATGCTGGCCGGTGGGTACAACAAACCGTCAGAGGGCACGCCCAATCCAGTGGCATTGGCCACGGCCGCGCTCTCGATCGAGGGCTTGGAGCCGTCAAGGAAGCTGTTGAACATCTTGGGGTTCAGCCCACCTCGGGCGGCTTGCTCGGGAGTCAGGCCATAGTAGCCCCAAACGGTCTCTGGGGTGCTGGTGCTGTAGTGGGGCAACCACTTGTGGCCACGCCCAGCGGCCACCACCGGAAAACCGCAGGTGCGCGCCCAGTCCACCAAATCACAAATCAAGGCCGGTTGATCGCCAAAGGCCAATGAGTAAACCACGCCCGCGCTGGCGGCACGGCGCGCCAACAAGGGACCACAAAACGCATCGGCCTCGACCGTGACGTTGACCACATGTTTGCCATGGGCAAAGGCATGCAAGATGTGCTCGACCGCATGCGGGGGTGAACCGGTGCATTCGACCAGCACATCCAGCGCCGGATGCTGCACCAAAGACTGCCAGTCTTCGGTGATGCAGGTGGTTTGCTCACGAACAGCCTGGTCCAGGCTGGTGGCTTGGGTGCGGTTCTCGTCCCAACCCACCAGACGCAAATTGGCGCGAGCCCGCTCGGGCGACAAGTCGGCAATGCCCATCAGGTGCACACCCGGGGTGCGGGGGATTTGCGACAGGTACATCGAGCCGAATTTGCCGGCGCCGATCAAACCCACCCGAATCGGGCGGCCCTCTTGTTGTCGTTGAAGCAATTGGTGGTACAGACTCATGTTCGGATCTCCTCAGGCCATTTTATGAGGGGCAGCGTCAGGCGTCACGCCGCTGCGTCGCCCAAGCATCAGTCCACATTGGGGTTAACATCATGTTTGCGTTTGAATCCAAGCGCTGACGGGTTCCAGACAACCCACAGGCGAAAGGCAATCCATGAAAACTCAAGTGTGCATCATCGGTGGCGGCCCCTCGGGTTTGCTGCTCTCTCAACTGCTGCATCTCAAGGGCATCGACAACATCGTCCTCGAGCGACAAAGTCGTGAATATGTCTTGAGCCGAATTCGAGCTGGTGTGCTCGAGCAAGGCTTCACCGACTTGCTGCGCGAGGCCCAGTGTGGCGAACGCATGGACCGCGAAGGCGAGATCCACCATGGCTTTTACATGGCGCACGATGGCCGACTCGATCGCATCGATTTGCACCGTCACAGCGGGGGCAAGGCCGTCATGGTCTATGGCCAAACCGAGGTCACGCGCGACCTGTATGCCGCGCGCGACGCCATGAAAGGCGTGGTGATTCACAATGCCGAAGACGTGCAGTTGCATGACCTGACCGCCACCCATCCGTACGTCACTTATCGCCAAGGCGATGAGGTGATTCGAGTCGATTGCAACCATGTGGTGGGTGCCGACGGTTTTCATGGGGTGAGTCGCCGCTCGATCCCCAAAACGGTTCTCAAAGAATATGAAAAGGTCTATCCGTTTGGTTGGCTGGGCGTGCTGTCACGCACCAAGCCCGTGTCCCCAGAGCTGATTTACGCCCGCCACGAGCGAGGTTTTGCTTTGTGCTCGTTGCGCTCACAGGTGCTCAGCCGTTATTACATCCAAGTCCCTTTGACCGATTCGGTCGAGCAATGGTCGGACGATGATTTTTGGGCCGAGCTCAAGCGACGCCTGCCAGACGAGGTGTCTGAGCGTTTGGTGACGGGTGCATCGATTGAGAAATCGATTGCACCGCTGCGCTCGTTCGTGGCCGAGCCCATGCGATATGGTCATTTGTTTTTGGCAGGCGACGCCGCCCACATCGTGCCGCCCACCGGTGCGCGGGGTTTGAACACGGCTGGATCGGACATCCATTACCTCTACCACGCGATGGTGGCGCATTACCAGCGCGGCGACAGCAGCGGCTTGGACCAGTATTCGCAAAAGGCTTTGGCTCGGGCTTGGAAGGCGCAACGTTTTTCTTGGTGGTTGACCTCGATCTTGCACACCTTCCCCGATGCCATCGAATACGACCAGCGCTTGCAAAGCACCGATTTGGCATATTTGTTCTCGTCCGAGGCCGCCATGCGCTCGCTGGCTGAGAATTACGTCGGACTGCCTTACTGAGACCAGGGCAGGGCCTGCCCTCAAGTCAAGTTTCACACTCCAGCGTCACCCTGACCTGGGGTGGGGCCACATCCCCACCGTGCAACACCCCGCGCAGCGGGGAGACATCGGCAAAGTCGCGCCCACAAGCCACGATGATGTAATCCTCACCCGGGCTGCCCCATCCGCTTCGGTGGTTGGTGGGATCCAGGTGCAGCCAACCTGCGCTGGGGTGATCGGATAAGCCCGGTACCCACAGCGCCACCCAGGCGTGACTGGCATCTGCGCCCAACATGCGCGCTTGACCGGGCGCGGCTTGCGTCAGCACGTAGCCGCTGACATAACAAGCGGCCAAGCCCATGGCGCGAAAGCCGCCCAGCATGATGTGAGCAAAATCTTGGCACACGCCCCGGCGTGCTTGCAACGCCATCCAAGCCGGGGTGTCGACTTGGGTGCTTTGGTGGTCATAAGTCAAGTCGCTGTGCATGCGCTGCATCCAGGCGTGTGCGGCTTCCACCACAGGGCGCTGGGGTTCAAAATCAGCCTGGGCATACAGGGCAAAAGCCTCATGCCTGGGCACGTGTGGCGATGGATGGACAAACACGGTCTCAAGCCCCACCGGTTGTTGGGATCGGTAGTGCAAATGGCTTTGTGCTTGGGCGCAAGTCAGGTCGGTGTGCGCCGGCGTCAATGACTGTGTCGACACTTGGCTGTGTGCGATCACAGACAAATGAGCATGGGCTTGCTGAAATTCCCACGACAAGACGTGGTTGCCAAATGCATCCTCAAAAGACCCGCTGATCTCTGGTTCAGGGTCAATCGTCAAGGTGTGTTCGATGACCTGTTGGGTGCTTCGGCTCAAAGGCGTCAAATGTGCCAAATGCTTGGACGAGTCGACCTGCTGCTGGTGCACATAACGGGTCTCATGCCAAACGGATAACCTCATGCGACCCCCGCAGTGTCCTGGCAAGCCAGGGGTTGGACATGACAAATGCCCTCGGGCCCACCTTCACCGCAGCAGATGGCCACACGCCAAGCACGGGTGATGTGGAGCTGTTGTTGCAGGGTCCAGCCCTCGGGCCTAGACCTTACCGTTAGCCAAGCCAATCGGTCCTCGTTCTCATCGCCATGCCCGACCCGCATGGGCCGAGCCGTGCTTGGCCAGTCTCGGCTTGCATCATGGGGCAGCAACCAGCCCCGAATGGGCTGCTGCTGGGCTTCTTTCAGAACCGATTCCTCACCCAACCACCAACTGGCGCAAGATGGCAGCAACAGCGACTCGCCCAGCCATTGCTGGCACAGGCTGGGCCAGAACGCGGACCATGCGGGCTCGTTCAAAAACCCCAATCCTGGCATGTTCAGCACACTCAGGGTGTGCTGGCGAATGCAGGCATGCAAACCTGCGATGCCTTGGAACTGGGTGGGGGTGCTCTCTAAGGGATCTTGGGCATCCAAGTCACTGGCACCACACAAAGCGTGTGCGACATGCCAACCGTGGGCCAACTGCACATGCAAGCGGCCCCCGCGCACTTGCAGGCGATCGGGGGTGGCCCAGCACCAAGTCACCCCATCGCTCAGGCGCTCGGGCACAGGGTCTGAAGCCAAGATCACGCCGCAGGCTCGCTCGCCGCTTGGGACCGGCCAGCTGCTTTGCCAATGCGCCCACCAACGGCTGAACAGGGTGGGGGCCTCAGTCACCCAAGTGGGTACCCCGATGGAGCCTTCACCGACCGATGAGCGCAACACCCAACACTGTCCGCTTGCATCTTCACCCAACTCGAC
>CAWUNN010000017.1:0-12774 GCA_963923185.1 uncultured Limnohabitans sp.
TTGACCGTTCTGGCTGCCATTGGTGCTGGCCGTTTGATAGGCTGCGCTGCTGGCCGATCCTGAGTTGTCGGCCAGGCCTTGCGCGTTGTTGATCAGCTTGCCCTTGATCGGACTCAGTCCAGTTTCTACCAGATAGCCTGCATGCCAATCGGCGTTGAACTGCAAACCACCTTTGAGCCCCAATCGGTTTTGCGAGATGCCCCCGTTCCAAAGCCCCGTGCTGGAAGCCACTCTGGGGTTGCTGGCATTGGCATAGACTGCCGGAACAATCGATGCGGTGTTGTTGGCGTCCGGTGGCAGGCCCTTGCTTTGATGGCCCATGGCCACATCGAGCAAACCGTAAAACTCAAGCAAAGGCTGTTCAGCGCTGGCGTGGTTGAAACTTAAAAGACCCACGATGCTGGCCGATGCCAAACGAGTCAAATCCAGATTGAAATTCATTATTTTCTGCGGTCAGTGAATGGAACACGACGCAGAATGTAGATTCAAGCCTGAAAATTCAGAACCATTTTTAAATCATTTGCTCATGCGTGAATCATTTAAGATTTTTTTGGCATGAACAAAGATTCAAACCGCATGACTGTGGCCTTGCCATCAGGGCAAGCATTGGTCCAATGACCGAGCAGGGTGGGGTGCCGATTCGTTGAATGGCTGAACGCGCACCAGGCAAGTGTAGGCAGCGCAGCCTTGCCCCAAGCGCGAAGTTCGAACATCTGGGGTCAAGACATTGGGGTTGCCCGACCAATCCAGGTCGGGTTGTTGGGCATCTGGCATCCACCAAGCCCCCGTTGGCAAAGCCACCACCCCAGGCCTGAGGGTGTCGCAGAGTTTCACACGGGCCACGCAAGCGCCGCGCCCATTGAAGACCTTGGCCAATTGACCATGGCTCAACGCCAATCGCTGAGCATCTGTGGGGTGAACGCTGAGCTCTTCGCGGCCATCGGGGATGCGCTCGGCACTGGGACCTGCATGCACCAACTGGCTGTGCAGACGCCCCTCAGGCTGGGGTGACAACAAATGCAACCACCCTTGGGTTTGTGCTTCATCGCTCAGCCATTCTTGGGCCGGCAACCAAGTGGGATGAGGTGGGCAATCGTCGTATTGCCACTGGGCCAGGCGTTGACTGTAGAGCTCAATCTTGCCACTGGGCGTGCGCAGTGGGTGCTGCGTGGGGTGGGCTCTGAAGTCTTGCAAGTACACATGCGACTTCAGGTGGGGCATCAGCGCCACGCCTTGATCCCAAAAGGTGTCAAAGTCTGGCATTTCGTGCTGAAAACGCGCCATGGCATCGTGGCGCGACAACTCGTACAAATGGCGCAGCCATTGCATCTCATCGCGGCCCTCGGTGAAGGCGTCGGCCACGCCCAGATGCTGGGCCAAACCAGAATAAATGTCAAAGTCGCTGCGCGACTGACCCAGCGGTTCGATGGCTTGCTTCATGGCCACCACCGAATCGCTGCGGTGATTGGCAGCCATGTCGTTGCGCTCGATCGAGGTGCATGCCGGCAACACCAAATCGGCACGCAGCGCTGTGGCGGTCCACATGGGGTCTTGCACGATCACGGTTTCGGGTTGATGCCGCCAAGCCCTCTCTAGACGGGACAAGTCTTGGTGGTGGTGATACGGGTTGCCACCCGACCAATACACCAAGCGCACATCGGGGTAGGTGCGCTGGACGCCTTCGTAGGTGAACGAGCCGCCTGGGTTTTCCAGCATCTCGGTCACCCGCGCCACTGGAATGAAGCTGTCCAGCGAGTTGGACAGCTGAGAAATGGCTGGTGGTTTGCCGATGTTGGCATGTACGCCCACGCCACCCAACGAGCCGTATCCAAAGCCGACACCACCGCCCGGCAAGCCGATGTGACCGATGCCAGCGGCCAGTGCGATGGCGGCCCAAAACGGTTGCTCTCCGTGTTGAGCCCGCTGCAAACTCCAACTCAGGCTGAGCATGGTGCGTTGCAAGGGCAACTGACAAGCCAACTGCTTGATGCGCGAAGCGTCCAGTCCGGTGATCTGTGCGGCCCATTGGGCATTTTTGATTTGTCCGTCGCTGTGGCCTTGCAAATAGGCATTCAGGGCCTCAAAACCCGTGCAATGCGATTGCAAAAATCCAAGGTCATGGCGGCCGCTTGCCACCAGCTCTTGCAACAAGGCCAACAGCAATGCCGCATCGGTGCCTGGTTTGATGGGCCACCACTCGGCGTGCAACCCTTCGGGTAAATCGTTGCGCTGGGGCGAGACATGCACCACCCGCACGCCACGCTGGGCCATGCGTTTCAAGTGCACTTGCATCTCGTGTCTAGCCAGTCCGCCGGCCTCCATCTGCGCGGTGCGCGGAGTCAACGCCCCCATGACCAACAGCAATTCGGTGTGTTCGGCCATGTTGCTCATCGACGTGGCCAGGCCTTGGCACGCATCGGAAGAGCCCAGCACATGCCGGCAAATCACGGGGCCGGCCGCGATCGAGTAGGTGTCCACATGACCAGTGAATCCGCCCACCAGGTTCAAGGTGCGGCGCAGCAAGGCCGACGCATGGTGAAAGCGTCCCGAATTGGTCCAGCCGTAAGAACCCGCAAAAATGGATCGGTTGCCGTGCTGTCCAATGACCCGTTGGATTTCGGCGGCGCCCAGGGACAAGGCCTCGTCCCAATCGATGGGCACGAGTTTGGCGCTCCCTCGGGTTTGGCGCTCGGCCACTGTGGTGGGGCGGCCCTGGCGTGCGGCTTTCAGCCAAGCCGGGTTGGCCATGGGCTGTAGCACCCTTCGGTGTGGCTGGCCCCAAGCTTGGACTGAGCGGATGATGTCGGAGGGAAACGGGTCATTTGGGTGCGGCTCGACCCCCACGATCTGTTGGCCTTGCACCAACAAGGTGTAAGCCCCCCAATGGCTGCAATGCGCGACGCGGCGAATCTCGGCTGTCATGGGCTTATTTTGCCATCGCAGCTGCTTTTTTCACCTTGTTGCGCATGGGGGAACACCTGATGCAGGCCCCAAACGGGTTCGATAACATGTCCACACTGGAGGAGACCCTATGAAATTGCATTCATTGATGGTGGCCGCACTGGCTGTTTGGGCCATCGGCGTTCAGGCCAAAGAATTCAGATCTGCCGACATCCACAACGCCGATGATTACCCCACGGTGCTGGCGGTCAAGCACATGAGCACGGTGCTGGAAAAAAGCAGCGGTGGCAATTTGAAAATCAAGGTCTACAACAAAGGGGCTTTAGGCTCTGAAAAAGAAACCATCGATCAGGTCAAGATCGGTGCCTTGGACATGGTGCGTGTCAATGTGGCGCCCATGAATGGCGTGTGTCCCATGACCATGGTGCCGACCATGCCGTTTTTGTTCCACTCGGTCGAGCACATGCGCAAGGTACTCGATGGCCCCATTGGTGACGAAATTTTGAAGTCCTGTGAATCGGCGGGTTACGTGGGCTTGGCTTTTTATGATTCAGGTGCCCGTTCGATTTATTCCAAAAAGCCGATCAAGACGGTGGCCGACACCAAGGGCATGAAAATCAGGGTTCAGCAATCCGATCTGTGGGTGGCCCTCATGGGGGCCATGGGCGCCAATGCCACCCCGATGCCCTACGGCGAGGTCTACACTGGCCTCAAGACCGGCTTGATCGATGCCGCAGAAAACAATTTCCCCTCGTACGACACCGCCAAACACTTTGAGGCGGCCCCGGTGTATTCCAAAACCGAACACTCCATGGCCCCCGAAATATTGCTTTTTTCCAAGGTGATTTGGGACAAGCTCTCCAAAGCCGAGCAAGATCAGATCAGGGCTGCTGCCAAAGACTCGATCAAAGTTGAGCGCCAGGCATGGGATGAGCAAGAAACCAAATCGATGGCACGGGTCAAGGCAGCGGGGGTCCAAATCATCGAGGTCAATAAAACCTCTTTCCAATCGGTCATGGCCCCGGTGTATGAAAAGTTCATGACCACCGCCGACATGAAGCGCTTGGTCAAAGCGATTCAAGATACCAAGTAAAACCCAACATGACGCGTTTTTGTGCGTGGGTGGCCAAGCTGTCCTTGATGCTGGCCATCATCTTGCTGGTGTTGCTGATCTTGTGTGTGCAATGGCAGGTGTTTGGTCGCTATGTGCTCAATGACACGCCCACTTGGGCCGAAAACCTGGCCTTGTTGTTGGTGTTGTTCGTCACCGCATTCGGTTTGGCCGTGGGGGTGCGCGATGCAGGCCACATCGGGCTTGAGTCACTGGTGATGCTGTTGCCCATCAACTGGCAGCGGCGCATCGAGTGGTTGATTCATCTGCTGGTGGCTGCGTTTGGTGTCTTGATGGTCCAAGGCGGTTGGACTTGGGCCGCTGCCAAATGGAGCGAGAAAAAGCCCATGCTGCCCGTGCCCGATGGCATTGACTACGTGCCCATCATCATCGCTGGCGCGTTGGTCACCCTCTTTTCCATCGAACACATGGTGGCGATCTGGCGCAACCACAAGGTAGAGCCCGCATGGAACTGACCGTATTGGCCGTCAGCTTCACCGCTTTGTTGCTGTTGGGGGTGCCGGTGGCATTTGCCATTGGGCTGTCGTCTGTGGCCACCATTTGGGTCGCTGATTTGCCCGTGGCCATCGTGTTTCAAAAGATGGTCGGGGGCATGCAGGTGTTCTCGTTTTTGGCCATTCCATTCTTCATCTTTGCCGGTGAACTGATGCTGTATGGGGGCATTGCCGATCGCATCATCCGATTTGCCAACAGCCTGGTGGGCCATGTGCGGGGTGGTTTGGGCATGAGCAACGTGCTGGGATGCACCATTTTTGGGGGCGTGGCAGGCTCGCCCATGGCCGATGTGTCCGCCATTGGCTCGGTGATGATTCCGTTGATGAAAAAAGAAGGCTACGACACCGATTACGCGGTCAACGTCACCACCCATGCCGCTTTGGTGGGTGCCATCATGCCCACCTCGCACAACATGATCATCTTCACTTTGGCCACCGCCGGCATTGCCTCGGTCAGTGTGCTGGGGCTGATCTTGGCAGGGCTGATTCCGGCCGTGATCTTGACCGTTTGCAACCTCATGGCGGCCTATTGGGTGGCAGTCAAAAGGGGTTACCCCGTACACGGCCAATTTCCAGGTTGGGCCATGGTGTTGTCTGCCTTTTTGTCGGCCTGTCCAGGCCTGCTGGTGGTGGCGATCATTTTGGGCGGCATCATGTCGGGGGCTTTCACGGCCACCGAATCGGCCTCGATCGCCGTGGCTTGGGCCTTGCTGATCACCACCGTCGTGTACCGCACATTGACTTGGTCGAATTTTTTGAAGGCCTGCGCCAAAGCCTGTCAAACCACGGGGGTGGTCCTCTTGCTCATTGGCATCTCTAGTGCGTTCGGTTATTTTTTGGCTTTGTACGAAGTGCCACAAAAAACCGGCGAACTCATGAAATTGGTCAGCGATCAGCCCTGGGTCATCTTTTTCATGATCAACGTGCTGCTGTTTTTGCTGGGCACTTTTTTGGACATGGCCGCCACCATCTTGATTTGCACACCGATCTTCATGCCCATTGCCATGCAATACGGCATGGACCCTTTGCAGTTTGGCATCTTGATGCTCATCAACTGCGCATTGGGTTTGAACACCCCGCCAGTGGGCAGTGTTCAGTTTGTTGGCTGTGCCATCGGTGGCATCTCGGTCGGACAAGTGATGCGCACCATCTTGCCTTTTTACAGTGCGTTGGGGTTGACCTTGTTGGCCGTGACTTATGTGCCGGCGTTTTCGCTGTGGCTGCCCCATCTCATGTTGAAGTGAGAGGGCACTTGAAGCCATGAGCCCAGGCCCGCACGCGATGGCGCTGCCACAGCCGCCCGAACCCAACGCCCAGGCCTTTGACACCACCCTTCATGGCAAGCACTTGGGTCTGTACACCCTCAGGTCCCCCCATTTGCAAGCCAGTTGGTGCAACCACGGCGCACGCTTGTTGCAATTGTGGGTGCCTGATCAAAATGGGCTGTGGCGCGATGTGGTGCTGGGCTTTGACGATGTGCATGACATGTTGCTGGGCATGCCGTCCATGGGTGCGTTTGTGGGTCGTTATGCCAATCGAATTGCTCACTCGGTTTTCCCTCATCATGGAAGGCCTTGGACATTGCCTGCCAACGATGGACCGCATTGCTTGCATGGTGGCCCCGGGGGCAGCCGCCATCAAGTATTCGATGTGGTGGCCGAAAGTGCGCAGTCTTTGACCCTGGCCTGGACCTTCGAATCCAAGGTCGATGGATTCCCGGGCGATGTCGATTTGCAATTGAGCATCGAGCTCGATGGTCCACGCTTGATCATGTCCCATGTGGCCCTGGTGCGTGGCGACGCAACCCCATTGAGCTTCACGGCGCACCCGTTTTTCAACCTGAACGGGGATCCTGATCAGCCCATCGATGACCACTTGTTGCAAATCCATGCCACACAATTTGTACCTGTAGATGCCCAGCGCATCCCTTGGGGGCAGTTACAGTCGGTGACTGGAACTCCCTTTGATTTTCAGCGCCCGATCTCCATCGGTCAGGCTTTGAATTCGCCCCACCCGCAACTCTCCTTGGGGTCACGTCCTGGCTTTGACCATGCCTGGTTCACGGGTCAAGCAGGCCCTGATTTGAAGTGCCAAGCTGCCCTTTTTTCGCCCAGTACTGGCATTCGCCTCGAAGTTTGGTCTGATGCACCCAGTTTGCAGTTTTACAGCGGCATGGCCATGGACGGCAGCTTGCCCCGCCATGTGGGCAAGCATGGAAAGGTCCATCGAGCCCAGTCTGGGCTTTGCCTGGAACCCCAGCAATTGCCCGATGCCCCCAATCACCCCGAGTGGGGCCCTGTGACGCACCCACCTGGCACCCAGGTGCAGGGCCGCATCGAGTACCGGTTTGAATCGGCTGGCATGTCCGGCCTTTGAAGGGCTGACCCCGACCCAGGGTTCTTTTTTGGGTCTATCATTTGCCAGATGTTGTCATTCAAGGCCTTGGTGTTTCAAAAATTTTTCTCTCGCTGGTTGTGCTTTTGGGCTTTGTGGGCCCTGGGGGTTCAGGCGCAAAACCTTCCCTATCCCAGCAAACCCATCCAGGTGGTCGTGCCCGTGGCCACCGGAGGGGGCACGGATTTGCTGGCCCGCAACTTGGGACAAAAGGTCGGTGAGCTGTTGGGGCAGCCCTTGGTCATCGACAACAAGTTGGGGGCAGGGGGCAACATCGGGGCAGAAATCGTGGCCCATGCCAAACCCGATGGCTACACCTTGTTGGTGACTCCAGGCACCATCGCCACCAACGTGGCGGTTTATCGCAAATTGCCCTACGACCTCTTGAAAGATTTCCAGGTGATCACCCTGTTGGCGCAAACTGGCGTGGTCTTGGTGGTGCATCCATCGATCAAGGCGCAAACATTTCCAGAGTTTGTCGAATGGGCCAAAGCCCATCCCGATTCCTTGAGCTATGGCTCGGCTGGCTTGGGCAGCCCACAACAATTGCACACTGAGTTTTTCAACCAATTGCTGGGTATGAAGACCACCCACATCCCCTACAAGGGCCAGTCGCAGGCCATGCAAGATTTGGTCGGCGGCCAACTTCACTACATGTTCAGCCCCTTGCAAAACGCGCTGCCCTATATTCAACAAGGGCGCCTTCGACCCTTGGTGGTGGCTTCAGCCAAACGCCATGACAGCTTGCCCCAAGTGCCGGCCATTGCAGAGTTCGGGCACAAAGGCGTTGAGCTGGCCAATTGGTTTGCAGTCTTTGCCCCTGCTGGCACGCCCGCACCCGCGGTGCGCAAACTCAACGAGGCTTTTGTCAAAGTGGGTCGCTCGGCTGAGATGCGTGACAAGCTCAATAAGTTGGGGTTTGAGCCTTTTTTCACCAGTCCCGAAGAGGCGACTGATTTCATGCGCTCTGAGTTGACTCGATGGGCGCGCGTGGCCGCGTATGCCGGCATCAAAGCGGAATAGACATCATGCTGAAAGATTTACTGCAAGACTTGGCTTTGGCCAACCAAATTTTGGTCAATGAAGGTGTGTTGGACGGATTCGGCCACATCAGTGTGCGCCACCCTGACAATCCCCAGCGGTTTTTCATTGCCCGCAGCATGGCGCCTGCATTGGTCCAACCCGAAGACCTGGTGCAGGTTGATTTGCAAGGCCAGGTTCACGATGAGCAAGGCCGACGCACCTATGTTGAGCGCTTCATTCACAGTGCCATTTATGCGGCGCGTCCCGATGTCATGTCGGTGATCCACAGCCACTCGCCCTCGGTGATTCCGTTTGGCGTCACTGGCGCACGATTGCGACCCATTTGTCACATGAGCGGTTTTTTGGGAGCAACGACACCCGTTTACGAGATCCGACATCATGCAGGAGAGAGCACGGATTTGCTGATCAGCAGCCAAGCACTGGGCGAATCATTGGCTCAAGTGTTGGGCAGCGCCCATGTGGCCCTGATGCGTGGCCACGGCAGCGTGACCGTGGGCCAATCGATCCAACAAGCCGTGTTCAGGGGCATCTACACCGAGAGCAATGCCCGTTTGCAGGCTCAAGCGGCGCAATTGGGAGAGATCACTTTCTTGACCGATGCCGAAGCCCAGGCCACCTCGGACATGAACGATCGACACCTCGATCGGCCCTGGGAGATGTGGAAACGCAACGCCTTGCGGGCCCGATCATGACAGCTGCATCCCATTGCCTGCGCCACACCCTCTGGGCCATGGTGGTGATCGGCCTGGCGGGTTGCGCCACCCGCACACCCCCTGCAGCCCCGGCCCCTCAGTGGGTGCAGGTGCCGGTGTTGGCCAGTTTGCCCATGACCGATCCGGTGGCCCAACAGGCATGCCCTGTGCCCGCCGAGCCTGCACCTCCCATCGTCCCTGCAGCCCCTGCAACCCATCCACCTGTTGTTGGCGCTGAGGTACCAGGGACCGTGCCCATCACGACTCAGGGTTTTTGTGTCAGCTACCAGTTCAATGGTCAAAGCTTCAGTGTCTGGTTGCCCACCGATCCGGGCGAGCAGTTGACCTTGCAATGGCCACTGCCCAGCGAGCCGGTTGGAATGCCTGCCCCTGCCGGTGCAGTGATGTGGCCCTACGCCTACCCCTACCCTTACCCTTATGTTTATGGCGGGGTGTTCCTGGGTGGGGTGTATTACCGTCCCAGGCCCTATGTGATGCCCGCGGGTCGGTGGGGCGGTCCGGGTTGGAGCGGTCGTGGCGGCCGCCATGGGCGCCGCTAGCCACTGGCCATGACCCCATTCACACCCTTGCTGGCCCTGTTGGGCTCATTGCTGTCGTTGTGTTTGGGCACCTCGTATGCCAAGCACTTGTTTTCAGCGCTGGGGGCGGAGGGCGTATCGGCCTTGCGCATCGGCTTGTCGGCTTGCTTGTTGATGGCCTTTTTGAGGCCTTGGCGCCAAACATGGGCGCGACGAGACTGGTTGCCCTTGGCCGCTTTTGGTGGCACCTTGGGCTTGATGAACCTGCTGTTTTATGAAGCCATCGCCAGGATCCCATTGGGCGTGGCCATCGCCATCGAGTTCACCGGGCCTTTGACGGTGGCGGTGTGGCATTCGCGCAAAGCCATCGATTGGCTGTGGGTGGGACTGGTGGCCGCTGGTTTGGCCCTGCTGTTTCCCTTGCCTGGGTTGCAAGCATGGTCCAACTTGGACCCCAACGGGGTGAGCTTTGCGCTGCTGGCGGCGGTGTGTTGGGCCTTGTACATCATCCAAGGCCAGCGGGTGGCCCAGCGCCATGGTGTTCAATCCATTGCCATGGGCATGGCTTTTGCGGCCTGTGTGGTGGTGCCCGTGGGTCTTGTCCAGTCCGGGGGCTTCATTTTGCAGCCCCAGTGGTGGTGGCCAGGTCTTTTGGTGGCGATGTTTTCCAGTGCTTTGCCCTATGGCTTAGAGATGTTCGCCCTGAAACACCTGCCGCGACACACCTTCAGCATCTGCCTCAGCCTGGAGCCCGTGATCGGCAGTGCCACCGCCTGGTGGTGGCTGGGCGAGGCCTTGACCGCCCCCCAATGGCTGGCCATTGGTTTGATCATGCTGGCTTCGATTGGCAGTGCTTGGACAGGTGCACGAATGCCCCCAAACTGACACCGGCGGCCACTGGGGTATATGAAAACAACTATGATCTTGATAGCTTGATCAAGTTCGTGTGATCAGCCGCACGATTCGGTAGACATCAAAAGGGATTCATCATGGACATTCAGTTCAAGGTCAACGGCAAACCCGTGAAACTTGATGTGGCACCCAACACCTTGTTGGTGCAGGCTTTGCGCTCTGACCTCAACTTGACGGGCACCCACGTGGGCTGCGACACCGCCCAGTGTGGTGCTTGCACCGTCATCGTCAATGGCCGCTCGGTCAAGTCTTGCAACATGTTGGCGGCACAAGCCCAAGGCGCTGAGGTCACCACCATCGAAGGGCTGGCTGCTGCCGATGGCACGCTGCACCCGATGCAGGCCGCCTTCAAAGACTGCCACGGCTTGCAGTGCGGTTTTTGCACCCCAGGCATGATCATGAGTGCGGTGGATTTGTGTCATCGCCATCCTCACGCCGATGAAACCCAAATTCGCGAGCAACTCGAAGGCAACCTGTGTCGTTGCACCGGCTACCAAAACATCATCAAAGCGGTGCAACAAGGCGCTGCAGGCATGAAGGGTTGAGCTCAAGCTGATCGCGCAGCGTGCTGCACGCCGCGTCATCGGCCTTCCATGAGACTGGACCTAACTGAACATTCAGGAGAAATCAAACATGTACGCCTTTGCATACCAACGACCCAATAGCCTGGCAGATGTGCTCAAGCATGTGGCCGCAGGGGGGCAACCATTGGCAGGTGGGCAGACCCTGCTGGCCTCGATGAAGCAACGCTTGGCCAGCCCTGAATCGCTGATTGATTTGGGCCAAGTGCCCGAGTTGGTCGGTGTTTGCCAAGATGGAACATCGTTGGTCATCGGCGCCATGACCTGTCATGCCGATGTGGCCGACAACGCATCGGTGCGGCAACACATCCCCGCCTTGGCCGAATTGGCAGGCCAAATTGGCGACAAGCAAGTGCGTGCCATGGGCACTTTAGGCGGCTCAGTGGCCAACAACGACCCCGCCGCTTGCTACCCCAGTGCGGTCTTGGCTTTGGGGGCCACCGTGATCACCAACCAGCGCAAAATCGCCGCCGATGAATTTTTCCAAGGCATGTATGCCACGGCCTTGCAGGCAGGTGAAATCATCACTTCCATCAGCTTCCCGATTCCACAACAAGCCATCTACATGAAGTTTCGCCAACCGGCTTCGCGCTTTGCTTTGGTGGGCGTGTTTGTGGCGCGCACCGCGCAAGGTGTGCGTGTGGCCGTCACGGGCGCATCCAGCGATGGGGTATTTCGTCACGCCGGCCTGGAAGAAGCGCTGAATCGCAGCTTCACCCCTGAATCTGTCGACAGCGTCAAGATCGATGCCAGTGGGCTGAGCAGCGACTTGCACGCCAGCGCCGATTACCGCGCCCAACTGATCCGAGTGCAAACCCAACGGGCTGTGAAACAATTGATCGGATGAATTCCATCGATCAACTCATCGCTGCCCTTCAGTCTGTCGGGTACGAGCCTGACCGCCGTCTTGCCACGGCGGTTTTTTTGGCTCTTCAACTGCAGCGTCCCTTGTTGTTAGAGGGTGAACCAGGGGTGGGCAAGACCGAATTGGCCAAAGCCTTGAGCAAAGTGCTGCAACGTGAACTGATTCGCTTGCAGTGTTACGACGGCCTTGAATTGCGCGAGGCTTTGTACGAATGGAATCACACCGCGCAGTTGTTGCACATGCGCGCGGCCCATGACAGCAAAACCCCGGATCAGATCGAGCAAGAGGTCTACCAAGAACGCTACCTGATCAGGCGTCCTTTGTTGCAGGCTTTGCAAGCACCTGAACCTGGTGCTGTGTTGTTGATTGACGAGGTCGACCGAGCCGATGAGCCCTTCGAGGCCTTTTTGCTGGAGTACCTGGGTGAATTTCAGGTCAGCATCCCAGAATTGGGCACCTTGACGGCCAAGCATCCTCCCATCACGATTTTGACCAGCAATCGCACCCGCGATCTGAACGATGCCGTCAAACGCCGTTGTCTGTATCACTGGATGGAATACCCCGATCGCGACCGCGAGTTGGCCATTGTGCGCAGGCAGGTGCCCCAAGCCAGCGCCGAACTGACTCGCCAGATCGCGGATTTTGTCTCTCAATTGCGTTCCTCGGCCCACCACGATGTCTTTCAACGCAGCCCTGGCATTGCCGAAAGCATCGAATGGGCGCGGGCCTTGGTGGCTTTGGATGCCACCCAATTGCGTCCTGAATGGGTGTTGGACACCGCTGGCATCTTGTTCAAGCAGCGTGAGGACGTGGCGGCACTGACCCCCTTGGTGCCTCAACTGCTGGCGCCGACACCGCACTGATGGTGGCCATGCAAAGTGGCCAACTGGCCGATCAACTGGTTGCCTTTGGCAGGGCGCTGCGCAAGTCCGGTGTGGTGGCTGATCCGGCTCGATTGGCCTTGGCTCAGCAAGCGGCCATCTGCGTGGGTCTGGCACAAAAACAAGATCTCTCGGCTGCCCTGGAATCGGTGCTGATTGCCCGAGAAGAGGATCGCGGAGTGTTTCGCGAATTGTTTGATGCGTTTTTTCAAGGTTTCGATGACCCTGCCAAGTCTTTGGGCGCCATGCCAGGCCTGCCCGAACAAGACCAACCACCCCAGAATAGACCACGGGTGGCTGAGGCCTTGGCTGCAGCAGATTCAACACCCACACCCAAGC